>JBJTRR010000426.1:0-5627 GCA_046076185.1 bacterium
TAAATTTGCGGGTTGATCGCGGATCGGCCGGTGAAATGCCCATGGGCAATGCCCTGGCCACAATCTTTTGTTGGCAGGCATGCATGGTTTTGGCATCGGTCACATCCCAGATTCGTACAGAGCCGTGAAGCGTCTGGTGAATCGGGTCGAGCCACTGATCTTCGCTGCCAAGTGGCTTCCGGCCGCTTTCTGAAATAGCCCGCAGAATCATGCCGCCGCAGGCGATGCTTAAAAGTGCCAGCAGGCTGGCGGGACCCATGGGCTGGCCCATACTGTTCAGGGCGATTGCCGAAACAACCACGCAGATCACACCCAGCCGGGCAAGCCGCATGGCCATTTGCCTGTTGGCCTGGTTTTCGCTGATCGTGCGGTCGCGTTCTTCCAGTGTCTCAATCCAATTGTCACTTGGCCGGCCCTTGCCCTGGGGCGAGCCAATCACCCGTGCCTGGTGCGACTCGCGCAGCTCTTCTCTAAATGCATTGGTGATGAGCTTTTCCGTCGCGGATTCATTTTGCTCGGCTGATTTCACCCGCCGTGAGTGGTAAAATTTTAACAGGCTGACAAGGGCCGCCCCGGCAGCAATCATCAGGGCCAGATCCCAGCGAATGATTGACATCATGCCAAGCAGGGCAATATTGCGTATGACCACAAGCCGCTTGTGCCTGAATTGCCCGGCTACCACCTGCCCATAGCGAATGGCCGCAGTCTCGATCAGTGCCATGGTCTCGCCCATGGCGCTGGGGGTGATCAACTGGCCGCTTGTGCGGTGCGTTTCCCGAAATAGTCGCGTTCTAAGGTCTGTCGCAATCAGCAGTTCAGCATGCCGGGTCAGCCGTTCGGTAACCTGTGCCAGCAAGATGGCCACCAGCAGGCAAAAGACCATTCCCGAAGCCTGAATCAGCAGAGCCGGGCCGACAAAACCTGATCGCTCGTCCATGCCAAAGCGTGTAGTTTCAAGCAGAAGAGTCTGCCCGACAGTGCCAGTGGCGGCATATTGCAGGAACATCGAGGCAAAGTCGATGGCCAGCATTTCAGCAGCTACGGCCAGAACCGTCCAGAAGACGATCTTGAAGAAGTGGCCCTGAACATTTTTTCTCAGGGCACGTCTCAGAGTTGTTTTTGAGTCGCTCGTCATCGAGGTCTCCGATCCGGTAAAGGCCGCGGCGGAACCTCATCCATGCAGACCGCCGGAATCAGGCCAGGTCACGATCCTCAAAGAGGATGAATGCAAAGCAGAGTGCAACCGACGAGTACATAAGGCAATAGATAAATGCGGGAATGATGTATTCCGTCCACGGAATGATGGCCCCCGTGGCAATCGCTGGGCCGGCATTGAAGAATTCCAGCGAGGGCAACACAAATTCAAAAAGCCTTGCCATAAACTGCACAAGGTCATTCACCGCACCGGCTTCCGTTGACTTCACCAAAACTGGCGTAAGGTGGCCGAGAAAAAACAGTGCAATGGAAAGCACCAGATTCACCAGAATTGGCAATCGTGTGGAAATGGCCACACTGATAGAGGTGAGCAGGCTCACTTCAAAAAACACAAGAGCAAGGCCCGGAAGCACTTGCAGTACCTGCGAAACACGCGTGGCAAAGACAGGGTCGCCACCGGCATTTTCACGCAGGTCATAGGCATATTTATACCATACACCGCCGCAGAAAATGGCACCCAGAATGAGGATCATCGCCAGCACAGCCGCTTCGATCCCAAGGTATTTGCCAATCAGGAATTGCCGGCGGTTGATTGGCTTGGAAAGCAGGGTGATGGCTGTTTTGCCTTCGATTTCATCAGCCACTGTCGAGCTTGATGTCAGCAGAGCCAGCAGCAGACTGACGAACGCAATCGTTGTAAGTCCTGTGTCTTTATACATCTTGATATCTTCACCAAAGGTGAAATATGAGACGTAGATAGACCAGAAAAGGTAGAAGGCCGACAGAAAGATCAGCACATAAAATGCCGGCTGGCGGATGGCTTCCTTGAAGGTAGCTCTGGCGATGACTAGGGTTTTCATGATCTGACCTGACACGGATGATGAATTTAATCAGTACGTTTCTTTTATTGTAAATCTGAAAAAGAACTTTCGCCAAGTCCCCCCGGGCCCATTTCATTCAGATTTCATGACTTGAGTCCTGCAGGATCGTCAGGTCATTCCAAATCGTAACATTCCGCGCATCTTTCGCGCGGATGTTGTGTCACGATTGGCTGAACATCATGCCAGTGAACGATTTACCGCGAAGTCATGCACTTTCGCGGTGATAATGAATTTCATGCAGGCGCCGGAACATCGGGTTCGTGCGTCGCAGTTCGTCTTCTGTGCCAACCGCCTCAATACGCCCGGCCGACATCAGCACAATACGGTCGGCAAGTGTCAGCGTGCCAAGACTATGCGAAATAATAAAGGTTGTCCGGTTGCGGGCGAATTCATCGATCGCCCGGCGAATCAGGGCTTCGTCTTCAATGTCAACGGCGCTGGTGGCTTCGTCGAGAATCAGAATCGACGGATTTCTCAGAATTGCCCTGGCCAGGGCCAGCCTTTGCCGCTGCCCGCCCGATAGATTCATGCCGCGGTCGGTCAGCACCGTGTCGTAACCCTCGGGCAAGTTTACGATAAATTGGTGGGCATATGACTTTTTGCAGGCTTCGATAATGTCGTTCCGGCTGAAATCCGATCGGCCAAACGAAATATTGTTGGCCACGGTGTCGGCAAAGAGCACGGTTTCCTGTGTCACAATGCCCATAAGTCGTCGCAGGCTTGAGAGATGCATCTCACGCACGTCCATGCCGTCGATACGCACCGAGCCCGACTGAACATCCCAGAATCGGGGCAGAAGGCTCATCAAGGTTGACTTGCCGCAGCCGTTGTGGCCCACAAAGGCTATGGTATCGCCCTGGTTCACCGTGAGTGAGAGGTCGCGGATGATCGGGTCGCGGCCATTGTAGCTGAAGCTGACCCGGTCAAATTCAATGGAAGCTCTGTGTGATACGTCCTTTACGGCGCCGGGAAGATTCTTCACCGCCGGTTCCAGTTCAAGCACGCCGGCAATCCGGTCGGCCGCAGCGGCGGCCCTTTGCAGCTTGGTATGAACATTCGAGAGCTTGCGGATCGGGTCGGTCACGCCGGCCAGCATGGCATAAAGCGTGAGCAGGTCTTCTATGTTCATGGGCCGGTTGGCCAGTTGAATCGAAAACAGCCCGAGGTCAAGAAAAACCGTCTGCCGCAGCACAAGATACGAACCTGAAAGCAGGCAGATAAAGACCGAGGTGAGTGAAAGCAGCTCAAGGGCCGGGTCGGAAAGGGCGTCGATCTTGGCCACTTTCAGGCTCTTGCGATAGAGCTTCTTGATTTCAAGATAAAATCGTCGTCGCTCATAACTTTCACGATTATAAGCTTTTATGACACGAATGCCTTGGAACGTCTCTTGCAGTTGATGGTAGATGGTCGAGACGCTTTCAAGCGACTTTCGCACGGCTTTTTTCAGGGTTTTACCGACTTTGGCGGTTGATACGGCCGAAAATGGAACGACAATCAGGGCCATCAGCGTCAGTCGCCAGTTCAGCCAGAATGCCACCGAGAGGCATGAGATAATTCGCAGCGGTTCGCGTATCAGCTTGCCGGCTATGGTGTTAACGCCCATCGAATAAAGTTCGATATCGTTGGTCAGGCGGGCCATCAGGTCGGCGGTTGGCGTACGGTCAAAGGTCGAGAGGTCGAGGCTTAATATCTTGCGATAAAGCTGCCGCCGCACTTCAAACATGGAGAGCTGGGTGAGGTCGGCGACCAGCACATCCTGTAAGAATTGAAAAACACCTTTGATGACCACCATGCCCATCACGACCACAAGCAACCAGACGAGCGTGTGAAAGCCATCTTCAGGCAGGTATTGATCAACAAAAGGGCGAATTTTCTGGTATCGGCGGTTCCACAGAAGGTGGCCCGACTGTTCATCGCTCAGTTTTTCGGCACGGCGGTTCAGCTCGCCCCTGTCGTTTTTCAGGGTGGCGTTTGAGATGCGTGAAAGCTCGTCGTGGCGGGCAAAGGCAATCTGGTGTTCGGCGGTGTCTCGGGGCTTGCGTTCAATACCCGGCGACGAGCCCTGTTTTTCGGCTGGTTTGGCTGATTCCTGCGCCAGATCGGGCCGCGACCTGAATTCCTCTTCAGCATATTTCCGCAGGGTTTCGCGAAGCTTGTCGGCTGTCACGCCCGGGCCGTTGAGCTGTTCGGTAACATTGCGAATTTCGTCGAGCCGAACCTGAATCAGCTTCGTCTGAAGGGCTGAATCGTCAATCTGTTCAGCCACCCACGCCTGGGCATTCTGGCTGTAAAACAGCACTTTAAGCAGAGGGAAAACGGCGGAAATATTGGCACCCCACATCAGGGCCACAATCGCCGCACAGCCAAGCGAAAGAAAAAACCGTTTCCGATATGGCAGGGAAAACTTGAAAAGCCTGAGAAAATTATTCATCGGTTTGCGTATCCCTGGCCGAAATTCGGCCCGCATCCTTGCCCGGAATTGCCCTGTTCACCATCCCGGTGAACTTAGCCCTATTCTGCAATTTACGCGGAACAAGGCAAGGCCAAATTGCGAATCCCCCACCCCGTGCGAATCTTCAACGTGTCACCTCGTAAATGGATCGGCAGATGCGATGCTGATTCCCCATATCTTTCCCAATTCCGCCATGTTGTTGACGAGATGGGTTGGCTGGCAGGCTTCAAGTTGCTGGCGGGTGTGCGACCCATGCGTGATACCAATCACCCATCCACAGCCTGCCGATTTGCCTTCGCCAATGTCAGACGGGGTGTCGCCCACCTTGGCCACCTGGCCAGGGTCGTTCAGGCCCAACCGTTTCATAATGGCAAGCACCATATCAGGATACGGGCGGCCTCGCGGTGATTCGTCGGACGCCATTGACGCATCAAGCGTGTGGCCGTCACTCCATTGAAGCCGGTCGAGCAGGGCACCCAGAATGGACCTTGGAAAACCGGTATTCACAGCCACTGCCACACCCATTTCCCGAAGCTGGCGGATTAAGGCCAGCACGCCTGGATAAACGGCAATGTGCGGGTTATAAGTGTAAAAATCAATCATTCGCTGCTCAAAGTCGTCGTGCAGCAGATCGGCCAGGCCCGGTTCCCGGCGAGTTGGGGCATATTTTGCCAGAAGATCTTTAATAGCAAGGATTTTCGGCAGGCCCATCACGGCGTTTACGGCATCAGGTGGCACCGCGATGCCTTCTTCCGCAAAGGCCTCGCTGAAACACCTGAGAACTTCGCCGCCATCAACCACCGTTGTGCCGGCAATGTCGAATATGACCAACTGAGGCAGTTCTTTTTCCGGTTCAGCCATGTTTGAAACCTCCATTATTGATGCAAAATCATACTCACCCCGTAAGTATTAAGAAATCTGTCGTGATTTTCCTTACAAAATTCTCAGGATTTTAAGTCGCGTCTTTTGGCAATGCCGCCTTGCGTGCCTTCAGGCGGTCTTTTACCCCGTGAATGATGATTGGCAAAATTGAGAGAAAGACAACGGCGATGATCAGTTTTTCTAGCGAATTGACCAGCCAGGGGAACTTCTGGCCCAGAAAATAGCCAATGCTCGTCAGGCCTGTGACCCACAAAAAC
>JBJTRR010000427.1:0-6856 GCA_046076185.1 bacterium
TTATAAGCTTCAGAAATCGCGGGTCAACGAGCTGATGGCGGTGATTCGACTGGGCGAAGACCCGTTCATGGATTTTTCCGGCACGGCGATGGTTTATGTGGCGATGCCGCTTGACCACGAGGCTTTTGCCGACCTCTCGGCATCGGATAAGGACAAGTTCTTCGACACGGTGTCGCATGCCATCTGCGAGATCATGGAAGAATTGCAGAACAAGCCCGAACTCTATAGGATTAAAGAAGCTACGTCATATGAAGTGCTTTATCTTATGGCCCAGTGGGGCGTGATTTCGGTCGAAGAATACAACGAGTTGGTGGCCAATCTCGACCGCCTGGCGATGTAACCGACCCAAAACCACCCCCAGCCCGACCCCAAACAGGGGACAAAAAGAATGTAAAAAAGACATTCTACATGGATTCTCCGGCCTGATATTACGAAGATGTTAAATCAAAGAACTGCATTAATATTTTGTATTTTAATGCAATTACAATCAAAATTGAACTGGCCCTGAAATGCAATAGATTATTTCAATATCAGTTGTATTTTCGACCTGAGATAAAAGACTGGATAACATCCGACAAATGAAAGGCCATAGCCCAGCATGTAGCCAATCTGGCCGGTGGCTTCAATGGCTTCGACACAGGCTTTGCGGCGTCGAGAGGCTGCTGAGGGCTGAATCCGGCTGATTTTACCGGCTTCGCGCAGGCGTCGTTCGCGAAAGACATAGCGGGCGGTCATGTCCACATGGTGCATGAAGTCGTAGTCAAGGATCATCGAGATCAGGTCGCCGGCGATGGGGATGGATTCCATGGTGATCTGTTCGATCATGGAAAGTTCCACATCTTCCGTCACGCTTTCGGCGATCTCGTTGACTGGCATCGACTTATCGTGCCTGGCGGCGTCGTGCCGGTGTTCCATCAGGCGAATCATGCGGAAGAGTTTCTGGCGGCGGTCTGGCTCGTCAACGGTGGACAGGTCAAGGATGAGCAGGATGTAATTCTGGGCATATTGGCCGGTCAGGTCATAGCCATAGGCGTGGCCAACCATGGTGATGGTGCGAAGGGCTGCGCCCAGCAGAATTGGCAGGTTCATGATCTCGGTGAAGGTGCCGCCCAGGCCGGCGACAATGCCGTCGAGCATGGCGGCCCGTTCGGCACGAATCGAGTAGCGTTCGGCCAGTTCGTCGCAGAATTCCAGCGGTTTGCCCTTGAGTTTGGCGGTCGATGCCACGCCGGCATCGGCCAGAACCTTTGCCATTTCGGCATGTTTCAGGGCAAAGTTTTCGGTCTTGTGCAGGGCGTCAAGCAGGGTCTGGCGCGGTATGGCGCGGCGTGTCAGGCGGGCAAAAGGGCCGGTAACCAACTTAATGGCCTCGCCGGGCAGGCTGGCTCGCGACGAAAGCCAGTCGGCAATTTCCTGAACAGTCCGGGCTTCGTAAGGGGTCAGGCTGGTCATGGTGCTTGTGTCGCCGGGTGGTTGATGTTCTAAAGTGTTATTATGCTGGGACTGACGACCGGCGTTGAGACGAAACCCGATGAGAAAATCGCGGCATGGTCGAAATTAACGGTTCTGACTATTATAATACAGTTTCACTTGGCGAGATGCCGGGGATTGGCGTCGAACCAGGGGCAGTCATCTGACACGTGCCAGCATCAAAAAACGGGCCTTTTGATCATGAATGATCGCGATGATACGGAAGCCGGTAAAGGCAGCAGGCCGCTGGAGGGCGTGGCGGTGCTGGGCTCGACGGGCTCGATTGGGCGAAGCACGATTGATGTGCTTGACAGCCCGGCCGGGCGGGGCCTGAAGGCGACGGGCCTGAGTGCCAACGGCTCGTGGGAACTGCTGGCCAGCCAGGCGATCAGGCAGCGGGCCAGCCGCGTGGCAGTAACGGACGAAGCCTGCCTGCCGCAACTGAAGGCGGCGGTGGCGGGGCACGATATTGAGGTTTTTGCCGGGCCTGAGGGGCTGATCAGGCTGGTTGAGGCAGCGGATACGCAGCGGGTGATCACGGGCATTGTGGGGCGGGCGGGGCTTGAAAGCACGCTGGCTGCGATTGATGCCGGCAAGCTTGTCGGGCTGGCGAACAAGGAGACGTTGGTTGTCGCGGGCGAGCTTGTGATGCGGCGGGCACGCGACCGGGGCGTGCAGATCATCCCGGTGGATAGCGAGCATTCGGCTGTGTTTCAGGCGATGTCGGCCGGGCGGCGAAGTGAGGTGAAGCGGGTGATCCTGACGAGTTCGGGCGGGCCGTTCCGGGGGTGGACAAGGCGTCAGCTGGAAAATGTGACGCCTGAGCAGGCCCTGCGGCACCCCACCTGGAAGATGGGCCCGAAGATCACGATTGATTCAGCCACGCTGATGAACAAGGCCCTTGAGGTGATTGAGGCCCGCTGGCTTTTTGATCTTGAGCCCGACCAGATTGAGGTGGTGGTTCACCCGGAAAGTGTGATTCATTCCATGGTGGAATTTGTGGACGGGTCGGTGGTGGCCCAGCTCTCGCCGCCCGACATGAAATTGCCGATTCAACTGGCTTTGACATGGCCGGAAAGGCGCGAGGGCCCGAGCCCGAAGATGGACTGGCGGAAGACTTTCAGCCTGAATTTCCAGCCGCCGGACGTGGACAACTTCCCCTGTCTTGGCATAGGATATGAAGTAATACGACGTGGTGGAACGGCTCCGGCGGTTGTGAACGCGGCGAATGAAGAAGCCGTGGGGCGATTTCTGGCCGGAACGCTGAAATTTCTGGAGATTCCGGAAGTCTGCCGGTCGGTTCTGGAACATCATGACTTTGACGCGAGCCCCGGGCTTGATCGGCTGATTGAAGTCGATGCCTGGGCACGGCGGGAGGTGGGCCGTTGGATTTCCTGATCGGACTGGGGCCAATTCTGCTGGTCGCCCTTGGCCTGGGCTTTGTCATTTTCATTCACGAACTGGGTCACTTCGCGCTGGCCAAATGGGCCGATGTGAAGGTCGATAAATTCTCGATCGGCTTCGGCCCGACACTCGTCGGCTTTCAGTGGGGCGAGACCTATTACAGCCTCTCGATCATTCCGCTGGGCGGATTCGTGAAGATGCTGGGCGAGAACCCGACCGAGGACGGCCAGGAAGCCCAAAGCGACCCGCGAAGTTATCTGAACAAGACCGTCGGTGCCCGCATGGCGATCATTTCGGCGGGCGTGATCATGAACCTGATCACCGGTTTTTTCTTCTTCTTTTTCGCCTATCGCTTTGGCCTGCCCTATATTCCGGCTGAAGTGGGCGCGGTGGTTCCCGGCTCGCCGGCTTATCAGGCGGGCATCAGGCCCGGCGACTCCATCACCGCCGTTGACGGCAAAACAGGCGTAACCTTCGAAGACTTTTTCCAGACAGTCAGCCTTTCCGGGCATGGTCAGTCGGTTCGGCTTGACATGAAGCGGGCCGAAAATAGCGAAGCTTATAATGTGCTTGTCACGCCCGTGGTGCGGCCCGACCGCCTCAAGCCGGAAGTTGGCCTGGGCTTTCCGGTTGATTCCACCGTGGCCGCAACCGGCTTTCGCAAGCTGCCCGGCACCGTTGGCGAAGGAAAGAATACCGAAACCATCAAAGACCGCGACCGCATTGTGGGCATTGCCGGTGCATCGGGTGAGTTCGCCAAGATCAATTCCACGCGAGACCTGAACCTGGCCCTGAGCCGCCTTCGGGCCGAGCCGGTTCGCTTGCAGGTGGTTTCTGACGACGACAAATCGGCTGCCCCGCGTGAAGTGACCATCCCGCCAGCCAAGGCCATGAGCCTGGGGCTGGTCTTTCAGGCCATGCCCATTGAGATGATTCAGCCCGATTCTCCGGCGGCCAAGGCCGGCATTAAGAAGGGTGAATCGATTTTGACAGTCGATGGCAAGCCGATGGATCCGCTGACACTGCCTTCCATCGCCTTTGACTTCGCCGGCCGCGAGTTGAAGCTGGAAGTTGAGGGCGACGGGGGCCAGAAGCGGCAGGTTTCGGTAACGCCCCGGCTTGAGGCTCTTGAAAACGAAGAGCCCTTCATGAGCGACTACCAGAATGTTCCTTCGCTGGGTATCTGCTATTTCATCACGCCAAAGGTGGTTTCGGCCGAGCCCGGCAGTGTCGGCGCGAAGGCAGGCTTTCGCACTGACAACTTCCTGACCCGGGTGAAGCTCACGCTGCCCAGCGATCAGCAGGTGGCCCCCAAGCAGTCGCTGCTGGGTGCAATCGCCAGTCTCTTCAAGGGCATGGTCACCAAGCCGGCGGTTGAAGAAAACTCGGTAACTTATTTGATTTCGTCAAAGCCGAATGACGGGCCCGACCCGACCTACCCAGACCTTGAAAAGATCACCATTCTGCAATTTGTGCGAATGCTGAGCAAAGCGCCGATTGAGAAAATCGAGATTGCCCGCGCGGCGGTTGAAAGCACGGCGACGATCGCGCCCGAGCCTGACAAGAGCCTCTTTCTGCACGACCGGGGCCTGCTTCAGTATCGCCAGGTGAAAGACTTGCCGCCCCAGACTTACGGCGAATGCCTGAGCCGGGCAATGCGCGACATTCCCGACTCGGTGCGGCAGGTGATTGGCACCATTAAATCGCTGGTCTCGCAGCGTGTCAGCAAAAAGCTGCTGGGCGGGCCGGTCACAATTGCCACCACAGCCTATGCCACGGCCAGCGAAGGGCTTGGCACGTTCCTGAAATTCCTGGGCATGCTTTCCATCAATCTGGCAGTGATGAACTTCTTGCCGATTCCGCCGCTTGACGGTGGCCAGATGTGCTTCCTGATCGGCGAAAAGCTCAAGGGCTCGCCCCTGCCTGAGCGCGTGCAGGTGGGCTTCACCATGCTGGGCCTTTCAGCGGTGCTCAGCCTTATGGTCATTGTGCTTTATCAGGATCTGCTGCGGGTATTTGGCCTTTTGTGAGCCATGGGGTATGGTTAAGGTGTCGTCGCAAGGTTGCCACTTTCGGGGCTCACAGAGGAATGCTGCTCGTCAATGCCCGAACAAGCAACATTTCCTGGCGAAGTTGATTGCCTTTCATGCCACACGGATTATCGCGGCTATCGCCTGACCATTTTGCGTGGCCAGGCGCTGCCCAGCGGTGCGTCGCGCACGCCCCACGGCGTGAATTTTGCGGTGGTCAGTCGGCATGCCACCGCCGCCTGGCTGGTTGTGTCGCTTTCGGCTGACCATGACCAGCCACTGACTTTGCGGCTCAACCCCGAGATGAATCGCACGGGCGATGTCTGGCATGTGCGTGTGGAAGGCCTGCCCGAAACATTTTTTTACGCCTGGCGAATGGATGGCCCGCGTGAATTGCCGCATCTTTTTGATCGGCAGCAACTTCTCATCGACCCCTTCGCCCGCATTCTCTCGGGCGGTCACCAGTGGGCCGAGCCTTCAACCAGCCATCGGCTTGGCACCGTCACTGATTACCGCATCCATCGCCATGAAGCCGACAGAAATCCGGCTGTTGAGCGGGCCGATACGATCATTTACGAGCTTCATGTGCGGGGCTTCACGGCTCATCCTTCGGCAAGTGTCGGCCAGCCCGGCACTTATGCCGGTCTCACGGAAAAGCTGGGCTATATTCAAAGCCTGGGCGTGACGGCCATCGAGCTGTTGCCGGTGGATGAATTCGACGAAAACGACTGCCCTTTTGTGAATCCGGCGACGGGCGAAAAGCTGCGTAACTTCTGGGGCTATAACAGTATCAGTTATTCGGCGATCAAGGCAGGCTATGCCTCGACCTCGGATTATGAATCGCCCTGGCGCGAGTTCTGCGACATGGTTCAGGCCAGCCACACGGCAGGGCTTGAGGTGATTCTTGACGTGGTTTATAACCACACGGGCGAGGGTGCCTTTGAAGGCAGCATTCAAAGCTTCAAGGGGCTTGATAACTGCCTTTATTACATGATTGACGAAGAAGGCCGCTATCGCAATTTTTCAGGCTGTGGCAACACCGTCAATTCCAACCACCCGATTGTGCGCGACCTTCTGCTGAAGATGCTGGAATTTCGAGTGGCTGAGGCAGGCATCGACGGCTACCGCTTCGACCTGGCCAGCGTTCTGGGGCGAGACCGGCACGGCCGGGCCCTGGAAAATCCGCCGCTGGTTGAGCGCATTTCGGAAAATGCCGTGCTTTCCGCCACGAAATTGATTGCCGAGCCGTGGGATGCCGGCGGGCTTTATCAGGTGGGCACTTTTCCCGGCGGCAAGCGGTGGATGGCCTGGAATGGGCAATATCGCGATGATATTCGCCGCTTCTGGGCTGGGTTTGAAGGCATGGTATCGCCACTGGCCACAAGGCTTTGCGGCAGCCCCGACCTGTTCTCGGTGCAGGGGCCGACATCGTCGGTGAATTTTGTCACCTGCCACGACGGTTTCACGCTGGCTGATCTTGTCAGCTATAACCACAAGCACAACGAGGCCAACGGCGAAGGCAACCGCGACGGCACCGACGCCAACTGGTCGTGGAACTGCGGCGTGGAAGGGCCAACCGCTGACCCAGCCATTAACCGCCTGCGCCGAAGGCAGGTGCGCAATTTTCTGGCCACGCTCATGGTCAGCCAGGGCGTGCCCATGCTGCTGGCAGGCGACGAATTTTATCGAACCCAGAACGGCAATAACAATGCCTGGTGCCAGGATAACGAAACGAGCTGGGTTGACTGGCACCTGGCTGAAGCCAACTCCGGCCTTCTGCGATTCACAAAAGGCGTAATCGCCCTGCGCAAAGCATGCCCAGTGCTGCGGCGAAACAGCTTTCCCAAAGGCGATGGCCCCTCGCCCGACATTCGCTGGCACGGCACCGACCCTGCCCTACCCGACTTTTCACCGGCCTCGCACGCCATTGCTTTGGCCCTTGATGGCCGCAG
>JBJTRR010000428.1:0-2089 GCA_046076185.1 bacterium
GTTCAGGCCTGTTCTTTTCTGTTCAGCGGCAATTCGTTCCGGATAAGGGCGGCGATCGTTAAACCCGAGCGGGTCGCCCGGCTTCATCGAAGTGAACCATTCTTCAAAAGTGCCTTCGTCAAGAATCTGTGTGATTCTCTCGCGTGCATTAATCAGAAAATGAAAATCACATTGAGGGCAGACGCTGAGCTGGCGTTCAAGTTCTTTGCGATAAAGCACAGCCTGGCACTGAGGACATTTTGTCCATAAGCCTTCAGGCACTTTTTTCTGGTCGGTGTTGGCGTTCCAGACGGATGATTTTGATTCAGGCGCGATCGACATAGTTATTCGCCAATTCCTTAGATTCTATGATTCAATTCCGTCGTTCGGATCAAGCTACACGGGAAACAGATCGGCAAACATCAATTCCATGCCGAATCCGACTTCCTCTTCATGATTCATGATCCATGTCGATAGCTTCTATTGTTCCGCCTTCGCTCATCTTGGTCAACCGCGGTTTTTCAAACCCCTTGAGAAGGCCGGAAAGAACCGCAGAAAGCGGGAACGGAGCGATCACGCAAATCGACTGGTTTTCATATCGCCTGAGAACATCGTCGATAAAGGCTTTGGCTCTGGCCATAAGGTCTTCAATCGATTCACCGCGGGGAATTGTGATCTCTTCGGGATTTTCCAGCCATTGTCGCCAGACGCGTGGAAACCGTTCTTCCATTTCTTCCCAGCACATGCCCTGCCAGATACCAAAATCAAGGTTACGCAGGTCAGATGAGCATTTGGCTCTGATCTTCAGGATCGGCTCGATAGCGAGGGCGGTCAGTTCTGCGGAAAGGCATGGCGAATGGTAGAGTGCCGTAACTGAAATATCAGAAATTTCGTGTCTCAGATTTTTGACCTGCTCCAACCCTTTTTCGCTGAGTGGCAAGTCGAGATTACCTGCAATGCGTTCCTGCTCGTCGAAGCAGGTTGCCCCTGGTTCAACCAGATAGATTCTGGTCGTTAATCGAAAAGGCGGCTTTTCAGTCTTTTGGCTCGGTTTTAACCAGTTCATTTTAAGCTGAGCCTGGTTTTCTGAGGTGTTTCACTGATTCTTCAAGCCCGGCCACAGCTTCGCCAGGCGAGATACCGCTTTGAAAAACAGCAGACCCCGCCACTAAAAGATCGCAGCCCGCCTCAACCGCTGCTGCGGCGGTTGAAGTTTTAATACCGCCATCGATGCAGACACGCAATGTTGGCCTTAATGCTTTAATTCGCCGGACTTTGTCGAGCACTTCGGGTTTGAATGATTGCCCCCCGAAACCAGGCTGGACTGACATGACCAGAACGCAGTCTAGTTCCTCAAGAAATGGTTCAATTGAGGAGATGGGTGTGCCCGGGTTCAGGGAAAGGCCCGCTTCAACCCCCGCCCTGCGAATGTGGCGAATGAGCTCAGTGGGTTCAGGTACAGCTTCGATATGAAAAATCAGTGTGTCGCAGCCGGCTTGAATAAAATCGTCGATATATCGACCAGGATCTTGCATCATGAGGTGTGTGTCAAAAGGCAGGTCGCTTGCCTTTCTCCAATCCGCAATGAGCGGTGCACCATATGTAAAATTAGGCACGAAATGGCCGTCCATGACATCAAGATGAACGGCAGAGATTCCATCAGATGCCAGACCTGCAAGAACTTCTGCCATGCGTGCAAAGTCGCAGGCCAGTAGGCTGGGTGCGAAAATCGGGCCAGATGCCGAATGGATTCGGGCTATTCTGGATTGACGGTCAGAGTGAGGTGCCAATTCCTTATATGTCATAAAATTTTATATCACCAAGATGAAAAACGGCCAGATTAACAACAAGTCGTCGCCAATCTGGCCCTAATTCCATACGGGATTATCAGGCTTTTTCTGGAATGACTCGGAGGGAATTGAAGATTTTGCCTTCAAGTGATTCCAGAAAAGCTCCGCCACCTGTCGATACATGGCTGACTTTTTCAGCGACGTCGAAAAGCTCGGCTGCTTCAGCGGTTTCACCACCGCCAACGACAGTCACACCTTTGGATTCGGCCATGGCCGCAGCCACACCGGCCGTTCCCTTGCGGAATGGCTCGTCCTCAAAT
>JBJTRR010000429.1:0-3000 GCA_046076185.1 bacterium
CCGCCAAAAAGCCGGAAGCCGCCAAGCCCGCAAGCCCTCCTGCGAAAAATGTAAAGCCAGCCGAAAAACCGGCTGCCCCGGCCAAGCCTGCTGCTCAAAAACCGGCCGGCAAATCACCGACACCGGCCAAACCTGCCGCCCCTGCCACAAAAACGGCCGCTGCCCCGGCCAAGCACCCTGCTAAAAAGCCGGAAGCCGCCAAGCCCACAAGCACTCCGGCGAAAAATGTAAAGGCTCCGGCTAAGACAGCCGCCCCAGCCACAAAAACGGCCGCAAAGGCACCAGCCAAGCCTGAAAAGAAACCGGCTAAAAAGAAATAATTCCGGGCCTGAAATCGCTTTTTATAAGGGCAACAGTTCCACCTGCTACCCTTTCTTTATTTTCTCAGAAGCCCATCCGGTAAACTTCCTTGTATTCGCCGCCGGATTCGCCCGATTTCTTTTGGTAAGCCACAAAGTCTTCAGGAATGAAGCACTCAATGGGCTTGCTCGTCAGCATTTCAATGGAAGTCAGTGGTTCACCCTCATCCGGGCAGACGAAAAGGTAAGTGATACCGTCTCGCCCCATGCGGCCAGTCCGGCCGATGCGGTGAACGTAATTTTCAGGATCCTGCGGAATATCATAATTAATGACATGGCTGATCCCCTCGACGTCAATCCCGCGGCCCACAACGTCGGTTGCAATCAGGATGCGCACCTTGCCTGAGCGAAATGCCGACATCACGCGGTTTCTCGCTGATTGTGGCAGGTCGCCGTGAATCACGCCGACGTCTCGCGTACGCCGGGATAGTTTCTGATGCAGCTTTTCCGCGCCGCGTTTGGTGCGGGTAAACACAATGCACTGGCGGGGCCGGTCGCGTTCCAGCAGATATTCCAGCAGACCCATTTTCCGGTCAGGGTCAACGGTAATGTAATACTGCCTGATGGTATCGACCGAAATCTCGTCGCGAGAAAGATTCAGCTCAATCGGTTCGTGCATGTATTTGCGCGAAAGGAAAAGCACTTCTTCAGAGAGTGTCGCCGAAAGCAGCAGGGTCTGGTGTGGGTCAGGCACCCTGATCAGGATGCGTTCAATATCGTTTCGAAATCCGATATCAAGCATCCGGTCGGCTTCATCAAGAATCACATGATAAACATCTGAAAAACCAAGGGCGCCACGCTTCATCAGGTCCATAACCCGGCCCGGCGTGCCCACGACGATATCAACACCCCGTTCCAGTGAACGAAGCTGCCTGACAATCGGCTCGCCACCATAAATGCCTCGAATCCGCAGATTCAGGCCAATTGAGATTTTCTCCATCTCTGAAACAATCTGCTGAACCAGCTCTCGCGTAGGTGCCAGAATCAGCACCTGCGGCTTGCCGGTTGATCGTTCCATCATTTCAAGAACAGGAATGGCGAAAGCGCCGGTCTTGCCGCTGCCGGTCTTGGCCTGTCCGATAACATCCTGCCCGCGAAGGGCATACGGAATCAGGTCGTTCTGAATCTGAGTCGGTGCGGTATAACCCCGGTTGGCCAGAATGGCCAGCATATGTCGCGACAGGCCAAGAGATTCAAAAGTGCTGTCGGCTAAAACGGGGGCGTATGTTGTCTGTTCCGTGGGTTGACTTTGCGTCATGTGCAATCTGAAAATGGGTGTCGGGTTGATCTGCCGGAATTCTTTTCCGGGCTATGCACTTGATGTATGCACAATTATAGTCAATATTAGGCTATTATGAGGTGGTCTGTCAATCAAAAGATCACGGCCGCCGTGATTGGAACCACAATTCCGGTCTGAACATAACGCCCGTTCCACCCCTCTGTAACGATTGTCGAGAACCCATATGAGCACCGACGCAACTTCGCCCGAAAATCAAGCCTCGCAGGCTGGCGCCCCCTCAGCCCAGGAACTTCAGCAAAAATATCGCCAGTTTTTGGAATTGCTTCCGCTTACGCTGGCCCTGGCCGGTCTGCCGGCTTCTGAAGGCAGACTTTACAGCGAAGATCAAATTGATGGTCGGGCCATGACGATTCGAACGGCTTACCGGGTGGCAAGAAATACCGTTCGTGAGGTTTTAGGCGGGTCGTAATAGCCTTGACGCCCGCCACCTCCCATCCAAGGGCATTCAAGGTCAAAACAGCATTCATTTCAGCCGATACCTGATATCAGTAACAGGCCTCGGGCCTGATCTCCCCCAGCTCAGGAAAAAAACCTGAAGACTGCCAGCCCCCAAAAGGTTCAGGCAAAATCTTCCGGTTCAGGAAAGGCTGAAACGCATGTCAACAGAGCCGCAAAGTCGCGTGCGACCTCTTCGGGCCAGGTTGGTAGGTTTCTGTGCTGACGACACAGAATCTATCCAGCGAGTCACCCGAACCCCAAACGGAACGGTCACAGGCGGCTCGAAAGCGGCTCACGAGCAGATGCGCGAAGTTGCTTTGCGGCTTGAACTTGAGCTTGATCGTCTTGGTGTCGGCCTGGGCGACCTGAACCCTGAACAGCTTGCCGAAGTTGCCTGGCGAATCGACTCGCCCGAGATGTTTCAGTTTGCCGTGAACCTGAACAACGGCCTGGCCAAACGCAACATCGACTTCCACTCAAGCACTCCCGAACTGCTTATGGAAATCAGTATGGAAATGGTTAACGACTGACCAGCCTGATTGATAAACAAAGAAAGCGTCGTCAACCCTGACGACGTTTTTCTATTTGTTAGATTAAACCGTTACACTTAAACAACTTCAGCATTATCGCCTGATTGTGTCATTGCCTGACTGTGCACGAATGACGGGGGCATCGGTTTTCGGCTCGCCCGGCATGGCAATCAAAGTCGCCTTACCGTCTGATTCTCCCGGCTCGCGCTGGTTGGCAACGACTCTGAGCCAGCTTTTCCAGGCCCGGTCAAGCTCTTTGGTATCATTAAAGTGATAATGCTTGCGAACGGCTTCGTCCCACTGGTTCTGGCCACCTTCACCCACAAAGGTCAAGAATTTTTCGCGGCCCCCGATTTCAATCAGAAATCTCGAG
>JBJTRR010000430.1:0-2373 GCA_046076185.1 bacterium
ACGCCCCCTGTCGGCATAAGCCGAATCTGGGGCAAGGGGCCTTTCATGGCCTTGAAAAAGGCGGGGCCGACGACATCAGCCGGGAAGACTTTGACAATATCGGCTCCGGCTTCCCATGCCGTGAGGCATTCTGTGGGTGTGAAACCGCCGGGCATCACCACCTTGCCGTAACGCTTGGCCAGGCGGATGACATCAAGATTAACGCATGGTGTCACTAGATATTCTGCGCCTGCAAGAATGGCAGTGCGGGCCGTTTCGGAATCGAGCACAGTGCCAGCACCAAGAATGATACGGTCGCCCAAGGCTTTACGAACTTCACGGATGACTCGGTCGGCTTCGGGAACGGTAAACGTGATTTCGGCTGCAGTCACACCACCGCTGGCAAGCGCTTCAACCACCTGGATCAACTGGTCGGGCTTTTCTGACCTGACAACCGCCACAATACCACAATCAAGAATGCGAGAAAGCGTGTCCGAAGCCATTTTGTTATGTCCTACTGGTCATGAATGATTTTGAATAAACTATAATAACGCCTGTGAACGAATTCGGGGAGAGCGACTGACAGATAAGTATAAAATTTTCAATCGGAGGCAATATCAAAGACATCAGAGAATAATATCAGGTCTATGAAGAAATCACAATTGCCCGAAAAAAAATGCACGGTGTGCCATCGGTCGATGGTTTGGAGGAAGAGTTGGGCAAAGAACTGGGCCGAGGTGAAATACTGTTCTGACAGATGTCGGCAAAACAAGAGCGAAGTTGTTCTGAAGTGATTTGTCGGGAGTGATCAGATGGCGAAAAATGTTGTGGTCTGGCTCAGGAACGATCTGCGACTTCATGACAACGAAGCACTGACAGAGGCCGTTGCAGCCCGTCCGCAGTCGCTTTCGGTTGTGTATTGCCTTGACCCCCGGCATTTTGAAAGAACTGCCATTTGTGCATTTCCGAAAACTGGGGCATTCCGGGCCCGGTTTTTATTTCAATCGTTAGCGGATTTAAGACAAAGGCTTCGTGATCTGGGCAATGATCTTCTCATTCTTCGTGGATTACCGGAAGTTGAACTACCTGCATTAATCCAAAAATATCAGATAGATGAGATTTACTTTCATCAGGAAGCAACAACTGAGGAAAAGAGTGTTGAAAGGCATTTAATCAAGAATTTGCAAGCGGTGGATCGGCAGACTACGCATGTGCATCCTTATTGGGGTTCAACTCTGTTTCACATGGAAGATCTGCCGTTTGAAATTGAAAACCTGCCTGACATTTTTACTCAATTTCGTGTAGCTTGCGAGAAAAATTCAAAAATTCGCCAACCACTCATTTCGCCAAAATATCTTCCTCAAGCACCTGCTGGCATGGTACCAGGAAATTTACCAACACTGGCTGAATTTCAATTACCCGATTTGGAAATCGACCCCAGGGGCGTAATGAATTTTGAAGGTGGTGAAACGGCAGCCATTCGTCGACTTGATGACTACATTTGGCATCTGGACCGTTTGAAAATTTACAAAAACACAAGAAATGGATTATTGGGGGCAAATTATTCTTCGAAATTTTCGGCTTGGCTTGCACATGGCTGCCTTTCGCCCAAGCTGATAGCTGCTGAAGTGGCACGATATGAGCGAGAGCGAGTTCAGAACGAATCAACTTACTGGCTCATTTTTGAATTGATCTGGCGAGACTTCTTCCGGTTTATGGCGTTAAAGGTCGGTAGCAGCCTGTTTCAGCGATCAGGGCCAAGGAGGGTCATGAAAAAATGGGTTTTGAATTTCGATCAATTGCAATTATGGCGAGAGGGAAAGACAGGTATTCCTTTTGTTGATGCGAATATGAGGGAACTTCTACTGACCGGGTTTCAATCAAACCGGGGACGGCAAAATGTTGCAAGTTTTCTAGTGAAAAATCTTGGAATTGACTGGCGTGCCGGTGCGGAATGGTTTGAAAGCCAGTTAATTGATTATGATGTGTGTGCTAATTGGGGGAATTGGGCTTATGTGGCTGGTGTAGGGAACGACCCGAGGCAGGATCGCTATTTTCACGTGATCAAACAGGCTCGTGATTATGATCCTGATGCCCGGTATGTAAAAACATGGCTGCCGGAATTGCAATCGCTTGATTCTGATGATGCCCACGAACCATGGCGGCTGAAGAATAAAAGGCGACAGCAGATGTTTGATGCTTTTGCAGAAGATCTTGATTATCCAGAGCCAATGATCGATCTTGATTCGAGTTACGAAAACCTCAGGGCAGAACAATCGAGGGATTCAGATAATCAATCAAGGCCATTTCACCACGATGGAGCAAAACAAAGACGACACGACTCAACTACGAACTGCTTTTCCTAATAATTTTAGATCTTATTGCGACGAGATC
>JBJTRR010000431.1:0-5382 GCA_046076185.1 bacterium
AATTCACGCTAGATTATGTCAAGATCCGTCATAGTTCAGCTAATAGATGGGTCTGACTTTCATGCAAGAATTCAGATGTCTCCACGGGTCAGATTCGAAAAATCATGAATACGAATGATCCGTATCTGGCATCAAAAATCAATGCGGCCAAAGCTGGTGCAGGATTTGTGCAATCCGGCATGGTGATCGGCCTTGGTTCAGGTAACACGGCAGAATTGTTGGTTGTTGAACTGGCGACACGACTTAAGGCTGAATCTTTGCGTTTTTCTGCAGTCGCGACAAGTGAACGTACCGAAATGTTGGCACTCAAGGCTGGAATCGAAATCATTGGGCCAGATAAGGTAGAAAGACTTGACTTGGTAATTGATGGGGCTGATGAGGTCGATCCCCAGTTTCGAATGATCAAGGGACGAGGTGGGGCCCTGTTGCGTGAAAAAATTGTAGCTTCAGCTGCAAATCGCCGCATTATTTTAGTTGATGCTTCTAAACACGTGGCAAAATTAGGCACAAAACATCTACTTCCGGTTGAAATTTCGACTTTTGGCTTCGAATGGACAAAAGCAAGAATTGCAAATTTGGGCATTCAGCATGAGTTACGTATGAAAACCAATACGCTGCCGTATGTTACGGATGGTGGAAATTTTATAGTCGATCTTGAAACTGGCCCGATCGATGACGTCGAAAAACTTCAGGCAGGGCTTCTTGCCATACCCGGTGTTTTCGAAACGGGGCTTTTTATTGACCTATGTGATGTACTCGTTACCGGTGATGACGAATCCGCAAAAATTTCGTCTAAAATTGGCTGATCGGCTTCATGACTTAACCGCATAATTTCAACGCAAGCCAGGGAACGAGTCCGAAAAAGACAATTAAGAGTTTGTATGTTCCGAGCATGCAGAAAACGATTGCGGCAAAAACCTCTCGATCAATCTGAAATCCGAATCTTTCAGCCTTGTTGCGATAAAGCCAGTCTTTTGCAAATGTTGCAACAACCACTGAATAAAGATATACGTCAGTGTGCATGAGCGTGAACCAGCCCAGAAAACGCTGTAGTGTCTCGATATCCATACTTTTCTACTCTCTTTTGAATTGGATTGATGCCTTTCTGGGATAGGAAGTCGAAAAGCTTGAACTAAAGCATCAAGGCTGGTTTTTTTGAGATGAAATTCACCGCTGATTCGTTTAATTTCTGTCAAAAAGGTTCATTCCTGCACCTTTCTTGATTAAAATAAAAGTGCTAGATGGATCTTCTCGGTAATTGTTGCGAAAAATCAGAAAGGGCAAAAGATGTTCAACAAGCTAGGTCAGATGAAGGATTTGATTCGCGACGCCGGCCGCATGCGTGAACTGATGAAGGAGGCTTCAGAATCGCTTGCCCGTCTTAAGGTCACAGGCGAATCGGCATCGGGTAAAGTAAAAGTTACGATGACTGGAAAAATGGAGATGGATTCAGTCAAGATCGACCCTTCAGTGATCGGAACTGTATCTGTAAACGAGCTTGAGGGGATGGTTTTCTATGCTATTAACGATGCCTTGACCAAAGTTAAAAACGAGGCAACCCAACGGATGGCTGCGGTTACCGGTGGTGAATCGTTATCAGACCTGAGTCAGATCATTTAAGAATTTGGTGTAAAATGGAATCGGATTCCAGTCAGGAAGGCGTAATTGAACGCCTGATTGAACAACTCGGACGACTACCTGGCCTGGGAGCCCGATCGGCAGAGCGACTTGCTCACCACATGCTGAAAGCACCGGCGGAAGAAACGCTTGCTCTGGCTGATGCAATCCGTGCCATCAAAGAACGTATCGGTTATTGCACGCAGTGCCATCACCTGACTGATGCCGGCCAACCTCTCTGCCACATTTGCCGTGATCCACGACGGGACCAGACGGTGATCTGTGTGGTCGAGCAACCACGTGATCTTCTCGCACTTGATCGATCCGGAAGCTATCGCGGACTTTATCATGTGCTGTTGGGCCGACTTTCACCACTTCATGGCATGGGGCCAGAGCAACTAAGGCTCCAGACACTGGTTGATCGTGTCTTAAAAAATGGTGTGAAAGAAGTCATTCTGGCGACGAATCCAAACCTTGAAGGTGACGCAACGGCTGTTTTGATCTCTCAACGTCTTGAAAATTTCGATATAATAATAACTAAATTGGCACGAGGATTGCCTTCTGGAGGTTTTCTGGAGTTTGCCAACCGTGAAATGCTGGCCGACGCCATGGCAGGTAGAAGGCCATACTGATCGGACTGATCACACGTCACTAACCGAGGTCTGACTGGCAATGTCGATGCGGATGGATCTTTCTCAGAGCATGAGAACCGAGATGCGCATGAAAATGGCGCCTCGGATGATCCAGTCCATGGAAATTCTTCAGATGCCGATGATGGCTCTGCAAGAAAAAATTGATCAGGAACTGAACGATAACCCCTTGCTTCTGGATGTGGCAGAAGCCGATCCGGGCGAAGCGGAAATTTATAAGCCGGATGGAGGCAATGCAGAAGTTGAGTCGGGGACAGATTCACCGACCGAAGCACTGGAACCATCAAAATCAGAAGTTTTAGTCAATGAGGTGTCGGAAAATCATGCTTCTTCAGAAGCTTCATTCGACGAAGATTTTTATGACTTTGATGATCATTTCCGTGAAAATTTACTAAGTCGTTCGGCGATCGACGAGCTGGCTGAACGTCGTTATGAAGCGTTGATGAATGCGGCTGACAGGCCCCAGACTCTTGAAAGTCATCTCGAAGAACAGCTTGCGTTGCTTGATCTGCCACCAGACAAACGGAAAATGGCTGAATTTATCATCAATAATCTTGATGAACGCGGATACCTTAATGTGAGTGTTTTCGAGATTGCCCGTGAAAGCGGCCACGCGGTTCGGCCGACTGAGGCAGAGGAAGTGCTCCAGGTTGTTCAAACTTTTGATCCGCCTGGTGTCGCAGCACGTAACCTTCGTGAATGTCTGCTGTTGCAAATATCAGACGATCATTCGCAGGCGGGTGCGTTGCGGATTTTGATACAAAATCATCTGGAGGATATTCAGCATAACCGTCTGCCGCTGATCGAGCGAAAAACAGGCATGTCAATTCATCTCATTCGGGAACTCATTGAAATCATCAGGCGACTGGACCCGCGGCCAGGTTCTCGATTTATCTCGAGCCAGAATGAATTTGTAGTGCCCGACTTTATTCTTGAGGAAAAGGATGGCGGTGGTTATCTGGTTCGCCTTGTGGATGATACGCTTCCTACGCTTGGCGTTTCGCGTACCTATGCAAAACTGGCTCGGAATCGTGGCCTTGATGGCCAAACGCGTGAATATCTCCAGAGAAAGTTACAGTCAGCCCGATGGCTGATAGAGGCGATTGAGCAACGCCGAACCACTCTGCAACGGGTGGCTCAGGAGATAGTCAACCACCAACAGAAATTTATAGAGATGGGCGACGAGTTTCTTGAGCCACTCAAGATGCAGCAGATTGCTGACAGGGTTGGAATGCATGTTACCACGATCAGCCGGGCAGTCGATGACAAATGGATCAGCACGCCTCGTGGTATTTTCGCATTAAGACGGTTTTTTACCAGTGGCACCACTACCGCTGATGGCGAAGAAGTTGCCTGGGATATTATTAAACAAAAAATGTCGGATTTGATCTCAAAAGAAGATAAGAAATCGCCACTTTCAGACGAAGATATTAAAGCTGCGTTTGAAAAAGAGGGCGTGAAAATCGCCCGGCGTACAGTGACTAAATATCGTGAGGCATTGCACATACCGTCTAGTCGCCAGAGAAGGGAATTCTCATAGCTCGATTTATGCTGGTTGAATTTGTACTGTTCATTTGTTAACATATTTGAGTCGCCTACAAATAAAGGAGTTTCATCTCATGAAAAAGCTGATTATTGGTAATTCATTGGTCATGAATCGCTATTGGTCGCGTCTCGAAAACCAAGCCCAGGCCATTTGGCTGGTAAAAAATAGAAGTAAGCGGCGGCTCATCGAGTTACAAAAACCCGGGATGGATGTCATTGATCTACCTGGCTTGTGCCAAACGGTGATCACTGCAAGTGGACTTGCCCAATTTAAGCTTATGGACGACTGGCAACAGCTAGCCATGCTGAGATCAGCACTGGCCGATAGCAGGTGCACGAGGATAACCACCCTGCAGCAGGCGATGGAATTTTCAGGTGGCCAGAAACGGCTTTTAGGCAGAATTCAACGGATGATCTCAGCTCGGTTCTCGCCTGAGGATCAGGAAGCGAGTCCTGATTCTGATGGATTTGCTGTAATCCGTCAGGTTTATGAGCAATTTCAGATGGATGCAAATTTATGGGATGAGCATCTGGTTCTTTCGAAATTTATTGAATTTCTGGAAGAGCCAGAGCTTGTTGAATCGATTAAAAACTGGGCATTTTCATTTAAAACCGGTACTGGCGGAAATAAAACTCTGGTCATTCCCCGGGCTGAAAAATTTACTGGAATTGAGCAAACGATCATATTGTTTTTATGCGATTTTGTGGACTCCCTTCAGGTTGGAATTGAAAAACAAAAGTACTCTACAAATGAAAATACACTCAAATCATCTGAAATATGGTTTGCAGCAACTCGAGACTTTGAAAATGAAGTGCTTCAAGATTGGGAAAATAGCTTTGATGCAAAGCATAATCACTTTAACAATATGGCCACTGAAAAACATGCGGTGAGTTCAATCTTATTGAAAATGGGAGAAGAAAAGCCAGGTCGGCGAGTTGTGGTATATGTGCCTGGCGAACAGGAAGAGGCTGAACAATATACTTCTGCACTGAGACAGGCTGGTATTAAATGTACCGGGGCGATCCCTAGATTGATAGAAAAGCCCGAAGTGCGAGCGGTGCTTGATATGGTAATAGGTCTTTCTGATGATTGGCCGACTATTCAAATCGTCGATTTACTAAGAAATTCGTCATTTCAATTTGAATCAATCGATAGCGAATTATCTCGGCGTGAAGTTGACCGACTTGCTGGTGAAATATATCGCTTGGGTGAAGTGAACGGTATTTCAGAAATTCTTAAAAGCCTTCAAATAAAGTGGGACGAATCTAAACGCTTCCGTGTTGCAGTGCCATCGGAAAAACAGCAGTTAAAATCGATGAATTTACTTTCTGAAATTAAGAAATGTAGTAATGATTTAGATCAAACGAGACTCTGGCCAGATTGGGTAGGCTGGCTGCAGGGATTCGTCAGTAAGTTATTAGGAATTGAATTTAAAAATAGACTGAATGAATTCTGGCATGTGCTCAATGCCTATTCTGAAATGGAATTGGCGATTGGCCAGAAGGAATGGTTATTTAAAGAGGTTCTTGGTGAAATTCAGCTGCTGCTGGAACAAGCTGAAGCAACAAA
>JBJTRR010000432.1:0-4770 GCA_046076185.1 bacterium
CCTTTCGATCCGGCACTGAAATCGAGTGCAGTTTAAGCCAAACGACCAGAAGGTCGTCCAGCTTCAATACTTACTTGCCGCCGAGGATGCTGGCGACCTGTTTGATCAGCCCCGACGAAACAGGAGTGGTTCCCCTGAACTCGTAGAGGTTTTTGACGAGATCGAAGGCAACCATCGTCAGAAGAAGCATCATGGCTGTCGAGAAACCGAGAGCGACTACCCAGGGCGTGCCCCACTCGCTGCTGACTCCGCTGCGAATCAGGGCCGGAGCTGCCTTGGCGGCAGGCTTGGTTTCGGCAGGAACGGCCGCCGGAACTTCATTTTCCGAGTCGGCTGATGGCAGGCCTCCGCCAACTTCCCAGCTATCGCTGCTGTCGCCTTCAGCTTCAGCCGGAGTTTTGGCCGTTGCAGCCGCCTTGCGGGCACCCGAACCAACGGCAACAGCCTGCTGGCTGATGAGCGAAAGCTCATCCGACTGATCAATTTCAAAGTCGCTGGCCGACTCAAGCTGAACCGTCTGGTCAGCGCCTGCGATGGGCTGAGAGATCGATTCAGAAAGCTCGCCAATTTCAAAATCAGTATCGTCAAAACTGGTGGCGGCAGCGGCCAGGCCCGTATCGCCGGGCTTGCCGGCGGCAGGCTTGGCAGCAGCGGCGGGTGGTGGCGGAGCCGGTGCCTTGACAGGCGGGGCATCGTCAACCGGTGCCAGTTCAATAGAATCAGCGTCGAAGTCGGTCAGGCCGATGCCGGTATCGTTCGGCTTGGCCAGATTGACACCCGAGCCGGAAGGGCCTGACTTGTAGTCGGCCACTGAGGCTGTCTGTGTGGCGGGGACGTCAAGTTCCGAGCTTGAATCAATGGCGGCCAGCTCGAAGTCGCTGCCTGATTCAGGCTGAAGGGCATCGATCACGCCCGATGGCGAAAGTTCGAAGTCGCTTGAGCTGTCAACCATCGGGATTTCGTCAGAAGAACCAAGTTCCATGGTTCGTTCGGCGGTATCGCCGGTTCTGCTGCCCGATGCCATGGGTGTCAGATCGCCCAGGTCAAGCTCGATTGATTCGGAAGAAAGCAGAGTGACGTCTGAGTCGCTTGGGCCCTTTTTGCCTGAAACGGGGCTGACACGAACGTCAGAGTCTGAGGCACCCAGGGGGTTGACCTTCACCACCTGCACATCAGATTCACCAGGCTTGGCGGCACTGGCCAGGCCAAGAAGATCCTGATCAGCCGACGAGAGAGCCGGCTTGATGGCAGCTTCGGCTTCTTCTTTCTTGATACCAACAGTAGGGGCACCCAGGTCGCTTTCTCCCTGGCCCAGAAAAATATCGCTGAAGTCGAGGTCGTCGATGCTCAGGTCTGACTGCAAGTCGGGGTCAGAGCCCAGGCCCTGCCGGCGGGCATATTCGTCAACTTCATTTTTGCGGAACTGGGGCGAACCACCTTCGCCGGCCTGTCTCAGTTCACCGTTGGCAATCCGTTGCTTCAGCTCATCCAAGCTGATCCCGAGCACTCGGGCGGCTTCCTCCATGGAATAGAAATCGGCCATAGTCTCACCTCGTGCGACGGACCATTCCTGCTTACTGATTCAGGATAGCCCAGGGATTTGATCGTTCCAGCCCACCATCGCCAGAAGACATGCCTTCGCAGTGATTTTTCAACGCTTGCCGCGGGTCATCGACTCGACAGCCGACACTTCGGGTGGTTGATTCTGATACTCACTGACCAGCAAGTCCCAACGAATCTGGCGAACCGCCTCCAACTTCAAGGAACCACGCGGGTTATTTGGTTCAAACCGATAGATGGCCAGAGACTGTGTGGAAGGATTTACGATGGTGACCCACTGTGTTTTTTCAGGGTCACCCGACATGACCACCTGCAACCCGCCTGCCGGCACCGCTGTTCCCGACGGTTGCTGGGCCACCAGTTGAGCCACTGGCCTTTGCCCTAAAAGCACACCGAAGAAAAGACCCGACAAAAGCAGAATGACTGACTTGAAATGTCGTTCGAAACCCGACTTGCCAAAGACCATCGGTTCACCCTTTCATCCTTGAAGTCTCTCCGGGCAATCACTCGCGGCTATCCTGCCGGTCAACGCAATCGCCAAAGCTGATGAGCCTAGTTCAAACTCCGCAATAACTCCAATCTACCACACTTTTGAAAAATAGTAATGACGAGTTGCTAAAAGTCTGTGTGAATTTTTAGGTTTATTCATCTTAACCAGCTCCCTACGCCGCCGCTTTCCGAAAAACCAGACAATCTTCTTCAAAATATGCAAGTTTTAACGATTCTCAGGATAAAATCAGTGTCATCGAATCTGACTTCCTGAATCTGCAACTTTCCTGGCTCTTGATCGACCGCTGCTGGTTCCCTGTTCGATATTTAAGATGTAAAACCAACGGCTGAATCAATTGCCCGGCTGTCGTGGCCGGGGTGTCATTCGCAGTGTGAGAAGTCTTGGCAGAAGGCGAATCGGCAGGGAGGCCGACAGCTTTGACAGCCTTGAATCGTGATCTGCCGTCAGCCAGGCCGCATCGCAGAGGCTTTCTGCTGCGTCTGATCGGTCTTAGCCTGCTGCCGGGCTGTGCTTCCATTCGGGAAAAGGCCGGTTCACCCGACCTTCGCCCCTGCACTGATCAGTTCATTAAAACGCGTGACAACTGGATTCTGGGCGTGCGGCATTATCGGCCCCGCCGGCCCGACTCATCCAAAATGCCTGTTGTGCTGGCCCATGGCCTGGGCCTGAATTCCACTTTCTGGACAATTACTGACGAAAACCTGCCGAATCAGCTTACTGATGCCGGTTATGAAGTTTTTGTTTATGACTGCCGAAGCTCGGGGCGTTCAACACCTGAAAAATTTGCCAGCGTAAATGCCTTTCTAAGAAACACCCCCCTGCCCGAGCGCGGCGAACGTAACTGGACGACCGACGACCAGGCCTTTTACGATGTGCCGGCCGTGCTGGAATATGTGCGAAGGCGAACCGGGCACGAACAGGTGAACTGGATTGGCCACAGCCTTGGCGGAATGATCATGTTCCCGTTTCTTGAAGAACACCCTGAGCGGCACCGCATTGCGAATTTCGTGGGCATGGGCTCCACGGCTGTCGTTTTTCCGACCAGAGACTCGCGGGAAATGGCGAACGCCAATACTGGCCTTTGTGCCCTTCTGCAGATTCTCAGCACCAGTCGCACGGCCCGGCCAATGCGATTCGGTCGCCCGCCCGGCCTGGCCTATATAGACCGTTTCTATTACACCCGTGATAATGTGGAAAACCAGACGGTTGACCGCTTTTATGGCTATACGCTGGAAGACCCGGGCGTGGGCGCACTCAGGCAGCTCAAGCCTTATCTGAGAGAAGGCCGGTTTCTCTCGGCCGACCGGAAGACCGATTATTCAGCGAATCTTGACAAGATTGTGAACCCGACGCTCTTCGTGGCAGGCGATGGCGATGTGATGGCTGATATTGAATCAAAGTCGTGGACTTTTGAGCAAATCAGCTCATCAGACAAGACATTCCTGCGGTTCGGCAAAAATCAGGGTCACCAGCTTGATTATGGCCACTGCGACCTTGTGTGGGCGAAGTCGGCCCCCCGTGAAATTTTTCCGGAAATCATTCGCTGGCTCGACCAGCGTCAGATCATTGCAGCCTCGCCGCAGGCTTCACCAACATTTGCACCACCTGCAACGCCAAGCCCATTTGCCACACCACAGGTGCGACTGAGCCGACCCATCGAAATTTACGACGAGCCGGCCACACAAATCGCAAGTGATGATGAAGGCCGATCAAAGCGACGATAGTCGGCTGATTGCCTGGGGCTTATTTCACCAGTCGCTTTATTTGCCGCCAAGTTCCAGAAAAACGATGTGTGACGGATTACCCACCGGGGCATATTGCCCTGTGAATTGCAGGGTGCCGGTGGCCTTGTTGACTTTGAAAATCGAGACGTGATCAGCCCGCTGGTTGCAGCAAAGCAGAAAATTGCCTGAGGGGTCAAAAGTGAAGCTGCGCGGGTAGTTGCCGCGAGTCCATTCGTCGGCAATGTGGGTCAGCGTGCCATCAGGGCCAATCGCGAAAATGCCGATGCTGTCGTGCAGGCGATTCCCGGCATAAACGAATTTACCGTCGGCCGAGACCAGAATTTCCGAGCAGAAATTGCTGCCGGCGAAGCCTTCGGGCAGGGTTGAAATGGTCTGCCGTTCTTTCAGTACACCCGTGGCAGAGTCATAATCAAAAAGGACGATTGTCGAGCCCTCTTCCTGAATCGAATAGAACCATTTGCCATTGGGGTGGAAGTGAAAGTGCCGGGGGCCATCGCCAGGGGGCAGTTTGACTTCATGGCGGCCTGCAGCGGGGCTGAGCTTGCCGGTTTTTTCATCAAATTCCCAGACATAAATGGTGTCGAGCCCGAGATCGACATGAATCACAAATTTGCCTGATGGGTCAGCAGCAATCATGTGGGCATGCGTGCGATCATGGCCACTGATGGCAAAGCTGCCGGGCTTGGCGTTCGGGGCCTTGGTCGGGCCAATCTTTCCGGCGTCAACCTTGACATCGCTTGCCTTTTCCAGCGTTCCGTCGGGCTTGATCGGCAGCACGGCCACCGTTCCACCAAAATAATTGGCTACCAGCAGAAACTTGCCGGAAGGATGAATGCTGATATAAGTCGGCCCATCACCGCCGGATGGCACGGTGTTAAGCAGTTTCAGGCCGCCAGTGGCAGCGTCGATTTCAAACGAGCTGACCGAGCCTTCCTTCGTGCCGCCAACGCGATC
>JBJTRR010000433.1:0-1521 GCA_046076185.1 bacterium
CGACATGTCGGCAAGTTTCCGGTCGGCAGTGCTTTGGTGATGTTCCGGCGACATATAGGCGGGCGAACCGCCAATATAATCACGGCTGCCGCCCTGGTCTTTGTGGAGTGCGGCCCTGCTCTCTTCCCTTCGCGGCGAAACCGGATGGGTGCCCGTGCCGGTATCGGTGGTGTGCATCATCAGCCCGTCCTGCATCGGGCCGACAAGCAGGGCCAGGCCCCAGTCAACCACGTAAGTTTCGCCATACTCGCCGGTCATGATGTTGTCAGGCTTGATATCGCAGTGCAGCACGCCGTTGTCGTGGGCATACTGGATTGTCAGACAGGCTGAACGCAGGTGATTCAGCAGGTTTCGAAATTCCTGATTGGATTGCCCGGGGTCGCGGTCAGGCTGTGCTTCAGCTTCGTGGAAATCGTCGATGAGTTTTGTAAATTTGGGCGAGCCAATGAACTTCATGGCATAAAACGGCAGGCCATCCGGCGTACGGCCCAGGCCATACATCGGCAAAACTCCCGGATGATCCAGTCGCCCGGTCACTTCACCTTCAAGAAAAAACGACGACTGAATGCTATCGTTTAATTTCACCCGCCGATTGCTTTTGACCTGTTTTAAAGCCACTCGCCGGCCAAATTCTCGATCCTCAGCCCGAAAAACCGCACCCATCGCCCCTTCGGCCAGATAATCCATCCGGGGCAGAAATTCAAAAAAGGTTTCATAACGGAACTCGACTTTATTTTCTGTCGTAGGCTTTTGAAATGCGATTTTTCTGGCAGCCGGAGTTTCGGGAACCGTTGTTTGTTCAGCCCCAAAATCTTTGGTTTCGCCAGTGGTGTCCATGATATCAGCCGACGATTGCGGCGAAGTGCCAACAATGGTTTTATCCAGATCTGTCACTTGATCATCGTGCACACCGGCAGCAGTTGATTCGACCTGAATCAGAGTCTGCCTGGCCTGGTCGGCTGCGATTTCTGCATGAGTTGAATCGATGTGGATAAGGGTTTGCTCAGCCACACTGTTATGGAGTTGATTCTGCGTATTGGTAAAAATGCCGGGAACAGCCCCGACCGACTGCAAAATGTCGGTGTCCATCGTTTTGGCACAAAGTTCAAACAGCACACCGTCATCAGCAGGCAGGGTTTGCATGAGCCGTGATTCGTCACCAGCCTCTTGAACCTGATGATCAAGCTGCTGAATCAGTTCAGTCGCCTGGCCTTCGGTGATCAGGCCCTGCTGCTGGAGAATTTTTTCGATAGAGGTTTCTTTGTTCCGGCTCCAGGCCTGAAAGGTCTGGTTGAGTTGATCCTGATTGATTTTCTGCTGATTAAACGCGAGCATCCCCAGAAGAATATTTTTGTCGGCAGTGCGGCGTTCCATGAAAATGCTCCGCTGAATGATGTCAGGCTGTTTCAGATTATGCGTTCACGACCGGTTTTTTCTTACAACTTAATTTAATGTAAATTTATCTAAATGCAAGACTTGGGCAAAACCTGGCATTTTTGAGCATGAAAGCAAGATATGTTT
>JBJTRR010000434.1:0-2477 GCA_046076185.1 bacterium
TCTCGCCTTTTTACATCACATTGTAAATTATTGAATTCCTGTTCGACAGATTTCAGATCTGAAATTGCATTTCGTAGATCCTGTTCCGTATTTTCCACCAACTCCTTTGAAGGAATCTGTATTTGCCGGAATGAATCTGCATTACCTTGCCAGAGCGGTAATGCGTTAAGTTTGGAATTGAGTTGCAGGTTCGCCCGGGCGATCTTATTATGAATGTCGGAGAGTCGATTTTCTTTTTCCTGGATTCTTCTGATGCTTTTTATATGAGAATTGATCATGCTCAGGGTCGATTCCGAAAATTGATCATTCTGGCTTGAATCCTTGATTCTTTCCAGCTCACGAGTCATGCGTTTGACATCTTTTTCAGCTTCGATTAATTCATCACTGAATTCTTTGATTGATTTGGCGATGTTATCAAACTGCTTTTTTGTGGCTGCGCTAATTCGAGGAATATCATCCGGTCGATCCAATGTCAATCCAAGCTCAAATGCCTTGTTTCTCAATTGCAAGAGCCTGGTTTCGATTTCTGAATTTAATTCAGTTACCCGAATTCGTTTCAGATTCACTGCGGAAGCGTCGTCACACAATTTTGCAATTTCTTCACCAAATTCGTGATATTCAGGACGTGGTGAAATCGTTAGTAATGCTTCGCCGTTTTCGGTTAACTTTATTTCGGCAGCTTTAACTCCGCCATCCACCTGAGAAAGCCTGATGATTGCTTCATTCATTTCCTGTCGCATCTTTTCATCAGCATCAGGAAGGCCGGTGAGTGGAATCAGCTCGGCTTTTAAAGTTTTCAATTCATTGACATGCGTGCGAGAAGCGAGCCGGTTTTTGACGGATGAAATGCCTCGTATAATTACTTCTTTCTCGGCTTTCATCTGGTCGAGTTCCCGCCTGACGGAATTACGACCAGTTTCAAGCTCGGCCCAGACAGATGTGCGAGTGGCCGATTCCTGCAGCTTTGAATTTAATTCTTCGATTCGTGCTCTCAGAGTGTTCAGCGGTGTTCGTGCCCTTCCATCCAACTTGAACAGCTCGTCAGCCTCTTTTCTGAGTGATTTGCGAATGTTATTAAAAAGGTGCAGGTCGCCCAGGGATTCGCCGAAGAGAAGGTCAGCAAATTCGCCTTCACCGCTGACGAGTTTCTTGCCACCTTCACGCAGCTTATCCTGATTTAACCCAAACAGACTCATGTACGTTTTTGAGTCGATCGGATTTAAATAATTTTCAAGCAGGTTGGCGGGTAATGCATCAGTCTGATTCTCGCCGAATAAGGAGACTTTGGAATTTCTTCGCCAGAGACCAATTTTCTCGCCAGAGTCCAGTTGTAAATCCGATCCAATCCAGAGATTCTTTTTCTTTAAAATGTTATAAATATCATTTCTCGGGAATCCGAAGAAAAATCGTTCGAAGGCTGCCAGTGTTGTCGATTTACCGGCCTCATTCGGGCCGATAATCATGTGTAAGCCACCTGCTGGGTGCAAGTCGCCAGTGAAACGAATCACCTCGTTTTCAAACCGGCCAAACGGTTTTAACCTTAACTCTAAAAATCGCATGATTATTTCTCGGTTTCCTGAATTTCATCTGAGGGGTTACGAGCAAGTTTCATTTCAAGGATTTCCGGAATTTCCGAAATGATTTCCTGAATCAATGCCGGTTCGAAATTCTTCATGAGTTCTTTGACTGTTTCATTGTCTGTAAAATAGCCAACATTGTTTCGTAATCTATCGATTTCATCACTGGCCAGATAACTGCTGATCCAGTCATCGTTAAGTACGGAAGTATTAATGAAATCCTGAAGGAATGTCATGGCTGCCGGTTTTAATCGCTGAACCGTTTCGGGCATCGCGCTAGCCAGTTCGACCTTTTCAACCCAGATTCGGCCAGGAGCTGCATTGATTGCAGCCGATTGCACATTTGCCAGAAGTGCGTTATCACGCATTTCCTGCAGAGCCAGAAGTGCGAAATGCAATTCGGAACGACCACTCGCCCGAACACGCACAGCCATTATTCTTTCAGGCGATTCGAGATTTAATTCGGTGAATTTACGCTCACAGGCATTGAAAAAGTCATCTGAATTTTCAATTCCCGAAATATTAACATCAATCTGATGCCAGCGAGTTACATCCAATTCGACAAATTCTTTTTCGATACAGTTTCCGTCGTCATCAAGGGTGATCAGCCAGGCGCCTTTGGGGCCCGATTCTTTAATCTGTCGGCCCTGTAGATTCCCAGGAAATAAAATTGGAGATTCACCCCCACGTTCTTCCCAGGAGTGCTTGTGAATATGCCCCAGACCCCAGAAATGATAATGTTTCAGCCTTAGATCATCAATGTGGCATGGTGCATAGTTTGCGTGTCCATCCCGACCATCCAGTGATGTGTGTAAAAGACCAATTTTAATTCCACTGCCAACAAGGCGTGGATATTCAGCAGCCAGGTTTCGAGTTTCTGCAGGGTCGCCAAAGCCTTGA
>JBJTRR010000435.1:0-2866 GCA_046076185.1 bacterium
CTCTTTCCCCGTAAACCGGAGAACGAGCATTGAAGGGAATTATTGTGGTGGCTTTGTAAAACCCCGGGTGGCGCTGCGCTTGCCCGGGACTGTAATAGGTTTGGCTTACAGCCAAATCAAACGATGGCCTTCGACCATCGCTGGGCTGACCCGGGCCCTTGGCCCTGGGAACTCATCCCAAAATCGGCTGAATTCCAGCGATCCAAAGCACCGTGTCAAGCCCATGGACAGGCGTGTCAACCCCTGCACAGAAAAGTGTCCAGTTATTAGACACTTTTTGCCTGGCAAACCCCTGCTAAAATCGCCTGAAACCGTATTATTCTTTTTCAGAAGCCCTTACTATCAAGAAACTTACAACCTCTTTAACATACCTTGCCAAAACCGGCCGTGGCGGACTTTTGCAGGCTTAGCGAATCTTATCTTTCGTTCGAGCGGTCAGAGAAAAATGAAGAAAAAAGCTCTGACGAACTCGTTATGAGATGACTGAATAAAACCCCTGTCAAGGGGATAGAGATATGAAAGCCCTGATCAACAAATTCCGTAACGACGAGTCCGGCGCATCTATGGTCGAATATGGCCTGCTCGTCGCTCTCATCGCCGCTGTGCTTATCACAAGCGTTACCACGCTTGGAACTTCGCTCCTGGCCATCTTCGACTCAATCAATACCGCCATTCAGTGATAAAGCAGGCCCTGAGCGTTTTCGGGGCCAGTTCACCCAAGACAAAGGAGAAGTCATTAGCAAATGGCAGTGAACATGTGACATGCCAAACTATTGCTGATGATTAACCTGGTGAATGCCGCCGGGGTTATTTGAGGGAATCGAATGACCCCGGCCTTTTTATTTCCAGGATCGACAAATGCAAAACACGGGCGAATCAGGGAATTTGATGCCATGAACAATCTCAACCTGCCAATTGGCGCGATGATACAGATCTCGATGGTTTTCGTGATCGCCTTCGCAGCCGCCTTCACTGACTACCGCAGCTTCAAGATACCGAACCGGCTGACTTTCACGGCCATGGCCATCGGGCTGGCCTGGCACACATTCAGCCCTTACGGGCACGGCCTGACCACGGCGATGGGTGGAATCGGGATTGGCTTTCTCAGCCTGATGCCATTCTTTCTGGTGGGCGGCATGGGCGGTGGCGACGTGAAGTTGATGATGGCGATTGGTGCAGTGCTGGGGGCGCCACTCACCTTCATCATCTTCCTGGCCAGCTCAATCGTGACCGGTTTCTATGCGATTTATCTGATGATCACGCGCAGCAGCATTGTGAGCACTTTCGACCGGCTGAAGCTGATCTGCTATCGGTGGCTGGTGATCGGCCAGCATCTGGCCTTTGAAGAACATCATCGCACCGAGACAGGCACAAAGGCCGGCAGCCCGGTGCTGATTCCATTTGGCGTGATGGTGGCCATTGGCACCACACTGATCTTTGGAATGTCAATTGGCTCGCGGATCTTCTGATACCACAGCGGTTGAATGACATTGCCCCTGTGAAAGCCACATTGAGAGCAAAAGAAAGAATACCATGAGAAACAGCAGCTTGATGACACTGGCCATCGCGATCGTTCTGGGCCTGCTGGCGGTGATGGTGATGAACCGGCGGATTGCCGGCAGCAAGGTGGCCATACCGACTGTGGAAGTGCTGGTGGCCAAAGAGAATCTGGCCAGGGGCATTGAACTGACGCCCGACATGGTCGAGCTGAAGCAGGTGGCTCAGGAACTGGTGGGGGCGGGCTCGCTGAAGAAGACGGAAGACGCCATTGAGCGGGCCTTGCTGGCCCCGATTGCAAAGGGTGAATTGTGCTTGATAACCGCCTGGGCCCGAAGGGGGCCAATGGGCTGGCGATTCAGATTAAGGAAGGGATGCGGGCCTTCACGATTGAGACGCCCAAACTTTCAACGGGCGTGGGCGGAATGATTCAGCCTGGCAACCATGTTGACGTGATTCTGACAATCACTGACACATCACGATCAGAAAATTCTGATTTTACTGGCGGAGGTTCTTCCACAGTTCTCCTTCAGAATGTAGAGGTACTTGCGGTTGACCGTCAGACGGACACGCCGGACGCCTCGGGAAAACCCGCCAAAAGCACAAAGGATTCAAAGGATACGAAATCAGTGACACTTCTGGTGACACCTGAACAATCCGCCCAGCTCACTCTTGGCCAGACCAAGGGCACGCTGTTTCTTTCGCTGCGGCACCCGAACGACGACGACTTTGCCAAAACCCGTCCGGCCACCCTGAAGGACATGCAGTTCATGCAGCAGGGGCCATCATCGTGATCTGACAAACTGACGTCACTGCTGGTGAAACCTGGCAAGAACGATTCCGAAACGAAGAAGGCCAGCCAGGAAGTCAAAATTAAGGAAGAGGCCCGGCCAGTTGAGCGGCCTCAGGAAAAAGTTGCCAAGAAACGTATTCTTCGTGTGATTCGCGGGCAGTCGGAAGAACTGGTCATGATTCGGTCAAACCCGGTTGAATAAGGCCAGATTTTTCAAAAGTCTGTCAATTAACGGAATCAAGGTGTCTCAGCAATGCACTCAATCTTCATCTCTCCCACACAGACACGTCTTGACTGGTTCCGCAAGTCGCTTGAAGGGCTTGATAACCCATCCATCCATTTCGATTTCATGATCGATACCAAAGAGGAGTTGAAACCCAGCAATGAGCACGTACTTTTTTTGATCTTCTGGATAGCCCTGATGCGACTTCATTTAAGAGGCTGAGCGACCTTTCGGGCAAATATGGCGGCCGCGTGGTGGCCGTGGGTAATGCCCAGAGCACGACCGACGTGCTGAAATCGCTTCGTTCAGGTGCCTGCGACTATCTTGACACCACCCACCTTGAAGCCGACCTG
>JBJTRR010000436.1:0-1355 GCA_046076185.1 bacterium
GGTGTCATTGCATCGGCCTCGGCCCACGACCCCTTTGGCCCAAGCCTTGAAGCCGGCGAGTTTCAAAAAATTGGCACGATCTTGAAGGTGTTGCAAAGGCGATATGGAGCAATCATGCACGGCGGGCTTGATTAACAAACGAATCGACCGTAACCAGCGGCTAGACCATTTTCATGCTGCTGAAAAATGGGGAGAGGCACGACCACTGCGTGTGTCGAGCCAGCCCCCATTTCAAGTTCAGCTTTTCGTCGCCGTATTTTCGATTTGACTATAGACGGTAAACGGATCATCTGTGCCAGTAGTCGGTCAATCTATCAAGGGGCTTCAATGGCGATTTTCTTCAGCACTTCGGCAAGCCTGTAAGAAGCCAGGACCACCTGCTTTTCCGAGAGTTTTCGGGCATCGGCCGCATAGCCAATCGGCAGGTCGCGGAATCGTTTCTCGTTGATCGAAAGATTAGAGTAAACCACTTTCTGGCAATAATCGGCACTTTCTTTCACCCAGTCGTTGATATTGCCTGGCTGGCCGAGTTGTTTGCTGAAAGCCTGCCGCGGATAATCTCGCATAAGGCGTTTGGCTTCACGGTCGAGCGATGGCGGGTTTTCCTCGCGGCCCAGCACGCCGTCCCAATAGGCATGAAGATTATCAGGGCCGTTGTCGTTCGGAAATTCAATGTCGTTGCCACCTTTGTCGCCATTGGGTGTGGCTGGGCAGAATCGGGCTGTGGCATGCAATGGCTGGTGGATGTCGGCCACCTGATGAATGATCCAGCTCAGGGCCACAGCACGTTCCTGGGGCGTATTTTTCCGTTCGTTCACGGTTTTCAGGTGTGCAAAGTAGGTGTTCACCACGTTTTCGTCGCTGGCTCGGGGCGGTTCCAGCCGGGGCGGCTTGTTGGCTTCATAGGTCAGTCGATAATTGATGTAATGGGCACCAGGGCGAAAATAGCGGGAGAATTCGGTGTCGGGCCGGGCCTGATCCGGGAAGACCGAAGCATTCACGAAAAGGGCCAGCCGTGCATCGCGAGGGTTAAAGCGGGCATCGCGCCACCAGGGTTTTTCGGCAGGGTGTTGCCGCAAAATGTCAGCCAGTTTGTTGCGTGTTTTTTCGTCAAGCTGCTCAAAGGCCATCCACGCCACAAGCCGGTGCCCCCGGCCATTCCACGCCAGGGCTGGGCGAGGTAAAAAACAGAAAATCATTGTTATGGCAACAGCCCAGCGAGTCTTTGTTGTTTGCATCAGTCATGCCTGTCAAAATGGATCTTTTCTTTCACTGCCAAATGATACCGCATACCGGCTTAACTGCATAACTGGCCATTGTCAATTCGCCAGATATTTTGACCCAACAGCTCGATT
>JBJTRR010000437.1:0-2786 GCA_046076185.1 bacterium
AAGACTTCGGCGAAGTCGATAGCGCCGTGGCCTGGAATCAGGTGGTGGTGGTGCCGGGTGGCGGCAATATCTTCGAGATGGAAATGACGGATGTGCGAGGCGGCCTTGCGAATGGAGGCCGGAATGTCTTCCGAGACGCAAAAGGCGTGGCCGACGTCATAATTCAGGCCAATGGCAGGTGAATCAACCTTTTCGGCCACTTCCAGGTATTGGTCGGTGGTTTCCAGCAGTAAGCCGGGCTCGGGCTCGATCAAGAGCATCACCCCTTCGCGATAGGCGTGCTCGGCCAGAGGTTTCAGGATCTCGACAAAGAGATCAACGGCCTTCTGGCGGCTTTGCCCTGGCACCAGCGGGCCGCCTGGCTCGGTGGTGATGTGCGGGGCACCCAGCTCTTTACACAGCGTCAGGGCGCGGCGGGTGTGGTCGATTCGAACACGGCGGTAGTGTTCGTCGGGCTCGATAAATGAAGGGTACCAATAGGGCTGACGGTAGTCGTTGATGGCATTCATCATGAAGGCATTGACATTGGAAAATGTCAGGCCATTTTTCTTCATTGAGGCCCTGATGGCCGATTTGGTGGCCAAAGGCAGGTGGGCTGGCCAGGCGTGGGGCACATCAGCCATGAGCTCGAGGCCGTCGTAGCCCAGGGCTGCGATGCGCGAGCAGGTGTCGTCGAATGGAAAGCGGAGATAGGCGTTGGTCGAAAATGCGAATTTCATGTGAAAATACCTTCGAAAGCGACAGGTGTCACCAAATGAATGAGCGGCCGTATCAGGATATGATCATTTCTTCAGGCCGGCGATGTATGCTTCAAGCATGGCCCACTGGCGGAAGAAGTGGTTGTCTTCAACACCTTCAGGGCTCTTGAAAAAGACAGCCAGGTGATTCTGCAAACCCTTGGCACCGTGTTGTTTGGAAAGATCGGTCAGGCGGGCCAGGTCAATTGCCAGTGGGGCGGCCAGAAGACTGTCGCAGCCCTGCCAGGTGAACTGAAGGGTCATGGGGGTGCCCATAAAGCCCTGGAAGTGAATGTGATCCCAGGCGGTTTTCCAGTCGCCCATGTCGGGAATGTATTCTATAGTCACAAGGGTGTTCGGTTTATAGCCGAGGATCTGGGTGGTTACCCAGTCTTTGGTGTTCACCTTCGACGCCTTGTTAACAGGGTCATCAAGAACCACACCATCGCGATTGCCAAAGATGTTATGACCAACCCACGAGAGCACTTTCAGGTTGCGATGGGCAAACATTGGTGCCAGCACGGTTTTCATCATGGTTTCGCCGGTCTTGCCGTCTTTGCCGGCGACGAGGCTGCCGGTTTTGTCGGCCAGCTCGAGCAGGGCGGGGATGCCGGCCCCCAGGCTGGGCGTAAAGTTGACGTAAGAATGGCCACCGCGAATGGCGGCAAGTGCGTAAAGCGTGCTTGAGGGAAGCAGTTCAGGCCCGCCGGTGGGCAAAGCGGCTTCAAGGGCGGCCCATGAATGATGGACATCGCGTGAGTGGAAGACGGGTTCGGTGCTTGACACGTTCAGAACGATGAGGTGATCGATCTTTTCGGCGGCGACAAACTGGTCGAGGTCGCGGGCGATTCGGTCAACGGCTTCGGCGGCGGATTTGGCGGGCGACTCGTCGCCCCAGGTGCCCATTTTGCTGATGGTGGCACCGCTGCCCAGCTTGGTGCCGGGGCGGACGCGGGCCGATGCGGCTTCAAGATCTGCCCGGCAGACTTCGATCCATTCGGGCTGAAAGACGCCGGAATTGGTGCGGAATTCGATGGCTGATTCAACGAATGAGGTTTTGCGGATGTCGTGGCCGCCGATGATGAACTGGTCAGGCTGGGGCAGGTTCAGGCCATCGAAGAGTGGCAGTTGGGTGGTTAAACCGGCATCGGTAGTGATTTTGCGGCTCAGGCAGGAAAGACCAAGGGTAATGGTTGTTCCGACTCCACCAAATGCTCCAATGAGCCATAGACCAACTCGGCGTGACATCGTTTTCAGTTTCCCGGAGAAGAGGTATCAGGCAGGCAAGATTCCAAGCGGATTCCACTGGATACGAGCGTATTTTAACATTAGTTGCGAGGCGATGTAAAACCACTTTTCATTTCAAAAAACGATTTTCGCAATTGTACGGATTGAAACGATGTTGAATGAACTGCACACGGTATGTTCTGAAAAATAGCCAGGAATGATGATTCTTTGCGCTTCGTCGTCACATTCACGGTTTATAGTAGTAGAAATAATTTGAATGCGTGAAAGGCTGATGGCCTGCATTGAGTGAAGCTGACAAGCCTTGATATTTGTCTCGAAAGATACGGTGAATCATGGTCGATCGGGCTCGTCTGAGTCGAATCGGCGCAGGATGCGGAATAAAAAAAGGGATTCTGATTCTCGTTGTTCTGCTCTTCACCGGGGGCAGGGCCGATGCAGGTTTTAACTGGGTATCGGACTGGAAGGTCACGGTCTCAAACCTGAACGTGCCTTCAACGCTATCCGCACCGCCACCGCCCGTTATCGATCAGGACTTTATTACAATTTCCGGGTCATCGAATTTCGTTTCGAACGACCCGCAGCAGACATACACCACGGCATCGTATGCCGAAAGGCAGTTTGAGATTTCCGGATTTTCCGAACCGGTTCGGGTTACGATCCAGACGGTGATGGAAGGTTGGGTCACGTTTAACCAGTGGGGTTTGCGGGCTGGTCTCAGTTCCAATTATGGTTTGGAAAACAATATCCAGACCATGCAGCGATTTCAGCTTCTGCCAGGCTCAAACCGGATTCGCATCACTC
>JBJTRR010000438.1:0-1075 GCA_046076185.1 bacterium
TGATCGAAAAGTCTTAGAATCAGACCTTACGGTTGGCGATTGATCTTCTTCTGGCGTTGGCCAGATTGACGACAAGATCAGCTTCTGAACTTGGTGACGTGGTGTAGAAGACCCAGTCTTGGTTTACGCTGTTGACCACAACGCGGTCAAAGACGCCATCATTGAAGACGGTGCCGTTTCCAGTCAGTGACAGATTCGCTGCGTAAAGTTGCACACCATACTGGGTCGAAGAACCAGGTATGTAAACAATGACACCCAGGTTTTCGATCTGGTTATAGGCGTTATCGGCGGACAAGCCAGTTGATGCCGTTGAGAGGCAGGCCATCATCGACCGGAGCACAAAGTCATAATATTGACCAGCGATGCCATAACCACCAGTGACTGGACCACCAACCGTGAAGTTGATTTCATTACCGATCTGGATGTTATAGCCATTGCCACCCTGAACCGTGTCAGAGCCCGTGCCACCGATGAGCATGTCGTTGCCATCGTTGCCCGCCAGGTTATCGTTTCCAGCCATACCGTAAAGGATGTTGTTCTGGGAATCGCCCGTCAGGCTGTCGTTCTTCGAGGTGCCGTAGATATCGCGGATGCGTGAGATGCGGCCAGAAGCTGCACCACCAATCAGAGTACCGGCACCGGTCAGCAGGTTGACGTTCACACCAGTCGAAGAGATCGGTGTGTAGTTGCGATAGTCAAGGGTATTGTTACCCAGGCCACCGTCGATACCACCGGCGATCGAACCGCTGTTGCCGAAGAGGAAGCTGTCATCGCCCTGGCCACCGATGATCGACTCAAGAGCCGCGAACGTGCCAATCACACCCACCGAACCGGTTGTATTACCAGGCTGGAGGAGATTGACAGTACCGCCACAGGCTGTGGTCAAGGTAGTCTGGATGACGCGGGAGGCTCCGAAGTTATCGAAGGTCAGCACATCCTGACCGAAACCACCATCGACTGTGCCAGCCAGCGATGAACCGTCGAGGAAGGTGAAGCGATCGGCGAAAGTACCACCCCTCACGCTGGTGACATTCGAGAAGTTTGTCTGCAACAGCGTATTAAGGTTACCGGCACC
>JBJTRR010000439.1:0-1858 GCA_046076185.1 bacterium
ACAAGCCTGGCCAGCGTGGCTGGCACTGGAAACCTGGCCCGGGCCCTTGGCGAAAGCACAGCCGCTTCGATTGTGGCGTATGTCTCGCTTGACCGCGAATTTTCCGAGCCGCTGCTTAACGACTTTGAAAAGCAATCAGGCATATCGATCAGGGCCAAATATGATGTGGAAAGCACAAAAACCATTGGCCTGGTGAACCTGGTTCGTTCAGAAGCCGCCCGCCCCCGGGCCGATCTCTTCTGGAACAACGAGATTATCAACACCATCAGGCTGAAGAAGCTGGGGCTTCTGGCTTCGGCCAGGCCGACTGCCGCTGCCGATTTTCCGGCCATTTTTCAGGACCGGGAACATTTCTGGCATGGCTTTGCGGCTCGGGCCCGGGTTTTGATAGTGAACCCCAAAATGGTTGGAAACCAGGCTGGGCCGAAGTCGATTCACGACCTGGCAGACCCACGATGGAAGGGCAAAGTGGGCATTGCCAAGCCATTTTTTGGCACGACGGCCACCCACTGCGCCTGCCTTTATGCCCTTTGGGGCGAGCGACAGGCCGACGACTTTTTCGCTGCCCTGCACCGCAATCAGGTTCAGGTGATGGCCGGTAACAAGCCGGTGGCCGAAGCGGTGGCCGCCGGCAAACTGGCCTTTGGCCTGACTGACACCGACGACGCCCTGGTCATTCGGCAGCAGGGGCATCAGGTGGAACTGGTTTATCCTGACAGTGATGCCAATGGCCTTGGCACGCTGTTTATACCGAACACATTGGCGATGATCAAAGGCGGGCCGAACTCGGAAGGGGCAGCACGGCTGCTGGACTGGCTTTATCGGCCCGAGACGGAAACGCGGCTTTCTGCCGGGCCCAGCGGGCAGATCCCGCTTTCAGCCATGGCGACAAAATCAGGGCGTGTCGAAAGCCCGACCACTGTAAAGCCAATGCCGGCTGATTTCGAAAAAGCCGCAGAACTTTTTGACAACGTGATGAAACGCCTGGCCGGGCTTTTTGGCTGAAACTTCCCGGCGAAAACAGAATTGTCAGGCCATGCCAGGCAAGGCCCTGAGGCCCCGGCTCATGCCCACCTTCGGCACAGCCCCCGCCTGTGAAAAGCTGGGCGTGCTGAGGATGGAGATGGCTGTGACGGCAAAAACGGCCCCCATTGTAAAGATGAGCCAGGTGGTGACCTGCACAAAGAGAATGGTGATGCTGACAATGCCAAGGGTGATAATAATCAGCAGAAATTTATTGCGTGGGCGAATATAACGTCCGTCGGACCAGTCGCGGGCCAGTGATCCGAAAAGTGGCATGGCCAGAAACATACGGTTCATCCGGGTTGAACCTCTGGCCAGATGATAGCTTGCCAAAAGCACAAATGGCACGGTGGGAATGCCTGGCACAACCAGGCCGACCACTGCCCCGGCCATTGAAAAACCGGCCATGCCAATGTGCCAGACCCTGCGTGAGAGGGTGAGCGAGGCGAGCGGATTTTCGTCGTTTTCCGGCAGAATATGGGCCGATTCAAGCCGGCAGATGGTGTCGATTGAGGCGACAAGATCAAGCGGCCGGGTGGTTTTGTCGTTGTAAGAGATGGTGATGCCCTTGCCAAACCACTTGCGGCGGGCTGATTTGAGGCTTGGGATAAGGTTGCGAAGCTCGGCCGGCGAGGTTTCGGCATCCTTCAGCAGCGAGCCATAAAGCCGCATCCTGTTTTTCGAGATCTCACGCGAGAACCAGTGTGTGATCGGGCCTGATTCTGCCGCAAAAGCGGTGAAGCCTGTCCAGTGCGTTTTTTCGCCAGGCATGGGTTTTTTCCTGACCGGAATTGAAGCCAGGCGAATGGCTTCACCAAGAATGGCGGCGGCAGTG
>JBJTRR010000440.1:0-1954 GCA_046076185.1 bacterium
AACTCCTGATCAGCTGTAACACCGGCATCCATTCCCATGAGCGTCTTAATAAACCCGGCAATTGTGGCCGCTTCGTTCACCAGAATCAGCCGGCCTTTGACAGGCCCGCTGACTTCGAGAATACAGACCGGCACGATGGCATCAGGCTCGCCCAGCATGCCGCCGGCTTCTTAGATGGCCATTTCGCCAGGCGACTTCCATGCAAGGCTGACTGGCCGGTTAATCCATGCCGACAGGCTGGCTGCGGCCTTTTCAGCGGCTGCGGCCAGAACAGATTCGCTAAGTTTCATTGCATTTTCAGGCATGGTGTCAGGCAACCGGGCTAATGGCTGAAATTCCCTGAGAAGCTTTGTCAATCAGGCGATCGACATCAAGAATGAGCGAGACCCGCCCATCTCCCAAAATACTAGCGCCCGAGAGCCCTTCCACAGGGCCCAGGTTTTTTTCCAGCGATTTCAGCACAACTTCCTGTAGGCCCATAAGCTGATCAACCTCAAGACCGATCATTTCATCGGCCGAATGCAAGATGACAATACGTGTCGTCTGACTGGTTTCTTCGGCATTTTCTGCTTTCATAGTTCGCCCGGGGTAGTGCCTGTTTCCCCACAGGAAGACATCATCCAGCGACACAACCGGCACAATTTTTTTGCGAATTTCAATCACCCGCCGCTTGCGGATCTGGTGCATCAGTTCCGGCCTGACTTCAACAATCTCGCGTATATGGTCAAGGGCAATGGCATAAACCTCTTCATGCACCGTAACCAGCAGGCTTGGCAGAATGGCAAGCGTAAGAGGCAGGCGAATGACGAACGTCGTTCCCTGGCCTGGCACAGTCCTGATACCAATTGTGCCGCTGAGGCTTTCAATACGACTTTTGACAATATCCATACCCACGCCGCGGCCGCTGATATCTGTCACTGATTCAGCTGTGGAAAGCCCTGGGTGCCAGATATAGGCAACAAGCTCGCGATCGGTTAACCGACTTGCCGTGGCCTGATCAACCAACCCCTTTTCGACAATTTCCTTACGGATACGTTCAGCATTGATACCCCGACCATCATCAGAGACAGTGATCGTCACTCGATCGCCCGAATGGGCTGCACCCAGGCTGATCGTGCCAACGCGTGGCTTACCGGCCTTTTCCCGGTCGTCAGGCGTTTCCAGCCCGTGATCGCCGGCATTTCTCACCATATGCACCAGTGGGTCGGCCAGTTCGTCAATAACACGTTTGTCAAGTTCGGTCGATTCGCCTGTAATTTTCAGCCAGATTTCCTTACAGGTGGCATGGCTCAGGTCGCGAATTACGCGGCGGAAACGCTCAAAAAGCGGGCCGATGGGAATCATATGGGTGTCAAGCACACCCTTCTGGAGCCCGTCGCACACGAGAGTGAGCTGATGCACAGCCTCGTTCAAATCATCAAGCGACTGCCGTGCCTGCCGGGTTCGGCCAAGCTCGTGCAGCATCGCGCCAAATTCGTCGCGCAAGTTGCGTAACTGGTTATCCATAATTTCGGCGAACGACTCAAGCCCCAGCTCTCCGGTAAAAACCGAGTTCATTGCATTTTTCAGAACATCCGTCGCTTCCAGCGAATGATCGGAAATATGTCGCCTGGAATGATGGCCGATCGATTCCTGCAATGCCGAACTGACCTGCACAAAGCGGGATTTGCTGAGCACAAGTTCGCCTGTCAGGTTCATCAGGTGGTCAAGCCGCTCAAGTTCCACACGAACCGTTTCGCCAACTTTCCCAACGCTCTTCTGCACGGGTTTTTCCGCCGGTTTTGCCACAGCGGAAGCCGTCGCCGGGTTGTCTGAGGGTGCAGGCAAGTTTAATTTAGCCGCTTTTAGACCCACATTTCCACCGGCCTGGCCTGTCAAGTTTATTTGTGAAGAAGATGCCTGTTCGGAGACTGCCTTTTCATTGTCAGCAGGCTTGCCCAGGGGCAGGTGAAGG
>JBJTRR010000441.1:0-8442 GCA_046076185.1 bacterium
TACTTCATTCTGAAGTGAATCTCAAAATTTCACGAATTGTCGGTCGATAAGGCTCAATCGCGAATCAAAATAGACAGCAAATCAGCCCATTCAGGTGATTCAAATCGTTATGAAGCAGGAAAGCCGGCTTCATCGCCTGAAGCGACTGCACAGGTTGATCTGCAAAAGGAATCCAAACCAGCCAGAAAGCCCAAGGCCACGCCTTCAGTCATCATGAAGCGTGAAGCCGGCACGCTTGACCCGCCCACAGCACCCAACGAGCTTGGCAAGCTTAGAGAATACCACATCAACAAGATTCTGGGCGAAGGTGGAATGGGTGTGGTTTATCTCGCCTGGGATTCCAACCTTCATCGCTCTGTCGCCCTCAAGGTGATGAAGCGGTCGATTGCCGAGAACGAATCTTCACGCCAGCGATTCCTGCTGGAAGCCAGGGCCACCGCCGCCATAGACCACGACCACATTGTCACAATCTATCAGGTGGGTGATCATAACGGCGTGCCTTATCTGGTGATGAAATATCTTGAGGGGCAAACCCTTGAAGATCTGCTGCGGAAACGCAAAGTGCTTGAACCGCTGGAAGCCGTCAAAATCGTCAGGCAAATCGCCGAAGGGCTTGAAGCGGCACACCAGCGAAACCTGATCCATCGCGACATCAAGCCCGCCAACATCTGGCTCGAATCTGTACGCAACCGTGTGAAAATTCTTGACTTCGGTCTGGCACGCATTGCCGATTCAACCGACCCGAACATCACGCAAACCGGCGTAATTCTTGGCACACCGGCCTATATGTCGCCCGAACAGGCGGCTGGCCTTGCCCTTGATGGCCGAAGCGACCTGTTCTCACTGGGCACAGTGCTTTACCGGTTGACGGTGGGCAAGCCGCCGTTTCGCGGATCGAACAATCTCGCCATCCTGCGCAGCCTTTCGCTGGATAACCCCGAGCCGCCTGACCGGCTGAATCCGAACATACCGCCAAGGCTCTCAAAACTCATCCTGAAACTGCTTGAAAAAGAGCCGGGCAGCAGGCCAGGCTCAGCCAGCCTGGTGGCCAACATGCTTGAATCGATTGAGCAGGACCTGGCCAGCATGCCGACTGAGTCGATCCGCCTTGGCGAACTTTCCGGCGGTTCCTCCTCAAACTGGCATCTCTCGCCTGCAGGTGCACTGCACCAGCCCGAACCTCTTCAGCCCTTTTTGGCCGCGGGCCCTTCAAACCTGGTGGGCGTGAATCTTGACGAGATTGTGCTGGCCCCTCTCGACGAAGAACAGCCGCCGGCTGATAAAAAACCAGCAAAACCAGCACCTGCCAAGATTGCCGAACCCGAGCCTGAACCTGAGGCAAAGGCCAGGAAAAAAACCAAGGCCGAAGTCAGCCCGCTTTTGCGGAAACTGGCTGAACAGGCGGCCCTGCAGGACGAAGCGGACGAAGAGGCCCCGGTCATTTACGACTCAAGATCGGCGACACTTGACGCCTGGAAACGCCAGAACTATTGGGCCAATTTTCCCTGGCGGCCGATCGCCTTCACGTTTGGCTTCATTATCGGGGTCATCCTGTTTGTCATTTTGGCTTATGCCCTTTGGCAAAGCGACATGGTTCAGTCACGTCTGGGCGGGTAAGGTTAACGGTCTTTGATAAACCCGATTTTTGAAGTGTTTGGGCAAAAACAGGTTGACAAATCGGCACATTTTGCTGAAATTAATAATACGCTATCGGGGCGTAGCTCAGCCTGGCTAGAGCGCACGGTTCGGGTCCGTGAGGCCGGAGGTTCAAATCCTCTCGCCCCGACTGATATTATTCCGTCTTGGATTAGTGTAATGGCTAGGTAACAGTATTCGCGTTGTAGCCTTCTTGTTAATCAGCAATGAGACCTTGCCTCGTCAATCGTCACGGCGAAAAACAACCGTCTCTGCCTGCCAACAGATCTCTATAAGTGCCTCTGAATGAGGAGACAACCGTTTGCATCGCTAAACGCACAGCTTGACGTCAGTATCATTGACTGATACTATGAGTAACAGTATGGGAGCAAGACACCAACGCACACTGGAAGCGATTTTCGAAGACCCTTCAAGGTCAAACATTGCGTGGCGTGATATTGAGGCCATGCTTGAGTCCCACGGTGCCGAGATCACCGAGGGTGCGGGATCACGCGTGCGAATCGCTCTGAATGGCGTAAGGGCAGTGTTTCACCGGCTGCATCCTCAAAAGGAAACCGATAATGGAGCCGTTAAGTCTATGCGACGTTTCCTCATAGAGGCGGGGATAAAACCATGATTGAATATAAAGGCTACATCGGCAAAGTTACTTTCGACGAGAATGCCGGTATCATTCACGGTGAGGTCATTAATACCCGCGATGTCATTACTTTTCAGGGCGACAGCGTTGCCGAAGTGATAAATGCGTTCCACGAATCCATAGACGATTACATCGACTTTTGTAAATCTCGCGGCGAAAACCCGGACAAGCCGTTTTCCGGCCAGTTCGTTACTCGAATTCCGCCAGACCTTCATCGGCAGCTGACTGTCGCAGCAGTGCTTTCTGGCAAAAGTCTCAATGCGTGGGTCGCCGAGCAACTTCAGGAAGCGGTCTTGCGCACTGGAGCTATGAAGGCTGCAGACACACAAAAGCTCTCTCCCAAAACACCCCAGCAAAAACCAGAAGTTCTCATCAGCAAGCCAGCACGCCGCAAGAAGAAGGAAAGCGAACATCGCCAGTGATCTTGCACTAAAGTTTATCCCAGCCAAGATTTATTGCACTGCAGTCTTTGAAAGTTCACTTCTTCCCGATTGGACAGTACATAGAAAAATCCCAAGCCCCAGTCGATTCGCTCAACCGGGGGCTCCAATGCTTGATCAATTCCAGAACCAGCAGGCGTGCTATTACAAACCCCGGGCGTGTGGCGGGCTGATCGCCGTTCGCGGGTTCTGAAGATATTTGTAGTTCACAATATTTCGCGGTGGATGGCCAAGCACGATCCGAAGGGCCTCTTCCGCTGTCTTCCGGCGCAGCTCGTCAAAGCCCTCGCGACTGTAAAATGCCGAATGAGGCGTCAAAAAGACATTCGGCATCTTTCGCAGACGCTCATCATCAAACGGCTCGCGTTCAAAAACGTCGATGCCTGCGCCGGCAATATGGCCAGATTCCAAAGCGGCCACCAGCGCATCCTGCTTGATCACCGGCCCGCGGGCCGTGTTTACGACATAAGCTCCACGCGGAAGGGCGGCAAGGGCTCGCTCGTCAATCAGGTGGTGGCTGGCTTCGTCAAGATAACAGTGCAGCGAAAGAAATTGACACTGGGGCAGCATTTCGTCAAGTGTCCAGGCCCGGCGAATACCCAGGGCTTTGTCGATCCCGTCAGGTAGATAAGGGTCATAAAACACGACATCAAGCCCGAAAGCCTTGGCCCGCAGCACTGTCGCCGTGCCAATGCGGCCACAACCCACAATGCCCAGCGTTTTGCCCCGCAGCCGTGGCGTGGCCTCAGCCACCTTAAAATCCCATTGCCCATCACGAATCGAGCGATCGCTTGCCGCAAGCTGCCGTGCCAGGGCCAATAGCATCATAATGGCATGGTCGGCCACTTCTTCGCTGCCGTAATCAGGCACATTGCAGGTGAGGATTCCACGCTTGCCGGCGGCCTCTATGTTCACATTATTATAGCCAACGCCTGCTCGAACCACGGCCTTCAGGCGATCGGCACGGGCAAATGTCGTTTCGCCAAGATGTGCAATGTCGTGAAACAGAATGATCACATGGGTCTCGGGCAGATACGACTCCAATTCCGACTCGTTCCACGCCTGCGCCAGAGTGATCCGTGCATGATCGCCCAAAACAGGTAGTTCGACCCGAACTTCGTCCAGAAAGTCAGCAACTAATATGTTTTTGCCGGTGTCGTTACCAAATCGGAGAGGAGCTGGCATGGTCAAAAATCCATCGCAGGTGTGATTGACAGTATGGGTAGGCCTGAGGCCAATATCTTAACGCTTGCGCCGACGCGGTGGTAGTTGAATCCCGCGAACTTCAGTGATCGGCTCATCCTTAACCACCGTTTGCTCTTTCACTCGCTTTGGCTTAACTTTTCGCTCTCTTCGCGGTGGTAGTTCCATTAGGGCTGATGTTGAAACCTGGGCAGTTGTGTTTTCTCTTTGCAGGCTTCGTTTCGGAACTGCCCTGGCCTTTTTCAATGTGGCCTCGTCAACCAGCTTTTCTTTGAGCGAATCGTTTAGTTCCGCAAAAAGGCTAATCAGCCCAGGCTGGAGATGTTCGATCAAGTCCTTTGGAGAAGCCATTGCGATGACTTCACAATAGCTGTTTTCACTGTATGGAGTGTGATTCAGATCAATCAGAATACGCGGAGGCATACCGACAACAAAGCCGGCCAGCCAGTGCGGGGCGGGGTCGAAATCAAGATGCGACAAAACGGGATCAGAGCTTACCCCGCGAGGCAGCTCAAAGCTGGTCATTCGCCAGACCCCCGAAAGCCAGAAAAGTCGCTGGTCGGTAATCAAAAGCCAGCCGGGTTCCCAGCTATGTTCAATCTTTCGGCGGGCACGATAGGCTTTTTCCAAACGCTCGCCAACTCGCAGAAAAAGCGGCAACTCAGGTTCGGGCGGTAGCCCTTTCATGGGTGTAAGCCAGCGTGCGGAAAGGGGCTTTGCCACCCATTTCACCAGTCGGTCAGTAAAAACTGTGGCGAATGCGGCAAATGCAAAACCAGCGAAAAGCAGGCGTGGTGCAAAAAAAATCTGGATTGCCAATAGCTGGCCTATCGCTTTGGGGCGCCAGCCGCCCCAGACTCTTGTCGCCAGAAAGATTTCAGCAAAGAGAAAAAAACCAACAAAGAACCATCGCAACAGCGGTCCGAAACGGACTCGCAATTGCATTTCAGGCAATATAAGAGCAGTAGTTGGTGGACTGACCGCCTTCATCATTTTATTCTGGTAGAACTTCATAGCCTCGTCAGGAGCATCCGGGCCGGGGTTTCTGCAACCCTGCCAGTCGGAATCGAAAAGAGATCCTCATTTCAGAAATTCGACCGGTTAAGCCTCCTGATTCTAACAAAAAATGGCTGGGAAAAATGGATGCACGAGAACCTTGCAAGAAAGCGAGAAAAATCTGATGCCTGTGATTAAGGATCGACTGGCAGCGGGCGAAGTGGTTCGACTTTTTGGCGTTGGCCAACTGGCCACACCCAAAATGATCGAAATGGTCGGGTTCAATGGTCAGTATCACGGGCTCTGGATCGATCAGGAGCACGCCGGTATCTCCATGCGCGATGTCGAGCTGTGCACCCTTGCGGCCAATGCCCATGGCCTAGATCATTTTGTGCGATTGCCGGCCACCGATTATGCCTCTGTCATGCGGGTTCTGGAAGCTGGGGCCAATGGCTGTATGTTCAGCATGGTCAGGGGTGTTCGCGATGCCGAACAGGCCGTGCGATGGGCCAAGTTTCCGCCTCGCGGCGAAAGGGGCCTGAACGGCGGCAACCGTGACGGCAAATTCGGGCTTGAACCGCTGGCGGCCTATGCTGAGCGGACCAATCGCGAAACATTTATTGGGATCCAGATCGAAACGCCTGAAGCACTTGCCGAAGTTCGCGATATTGCTGCCCTTGAAAGTGTTGATTGCATTTTCATCGGCCCGGCGGATCTCAGCATGATTCTGGGTGTCACCGGCGAATTTGAGCACCCCAAATGCATTGAAACCATTGGCGAAGTGGCCAGATTCTGCAAAGAACTCAACAAACCCTGGGGTATAGTTGCCCGTTCCGGCAGCCATGCACAGAAAATGTACGAGCTGGGCTGTCGGCTTTTCGTGCTTGGCTCTGATATCGGTGCGATTAACGGCGGAATCAAGGGCGTGAAAGCCACTTATTCTGACCTCTTCACAAAATAATAAGCACCAGAACAATCAGCCGGATCGACATTTCTCAGTAATCCGGCTGATTTTTAATTCTCTCGTATTATTTCATTTCAAATTTTAGAATTCGTAATGAATTCATAATCACAATCAGGCTGACACCCACATCGCTCAGCATGGCCAAAAGGAAATTTGCCAGGCCAAAGATTGCCAGTAGCATCACTAATAGTTTGGCACCTGTCGCCAGAATGATATTGGTACGAATAATGAAATTCGTGGCACTGCTCAGGCGAATCAGTCGGCAAATGGAATTTAAATTGTTATTGATAAGCACCACATCGGCCGCTTGGCTGGTTATGGCACTGGCAATTTCACCCATGGAAATACCCACCGTTGCAGCGACTAATGAGGGAGCGTCATTCACCCCATCGCCCACCATGCCCACTTTCTTTCCCTCTTTCTGCACCAGATTCTCAATCAGTTCCGACTTCTCCTGCGGCATCATCCCAGCACGAAACTTTTCAATTCCAATTGATACGGAAACTTCACTGGCTGTATTAAAATTATCGCCGGTAAGCATCATGGTTGAAACATTCATTTTTTTCAATTCTGCCAACATATTCTGCGACTCGGCCCGTGGCTTATCAGCCAGCCTGATAAATGCAATTGCATTTTCCTGAGAAGCGATCATGACACCAGTGCCGGATAACTTCTCGGCTTCAGCAATTTTTTTATGATCAACCGCATGGCAAAGCCCTTCGCCATCAATAAATCGATGACTTCCCAGATAAATCAACCGACCATTCACATTGCCAATCGTGCCCAGCCCCGGAATCTCTTTGACTTCACTGGCTTTGGGAATTTCAATTGCATTTTCCTGGGCATATCGAACAAGAGCACGGCTCACCACATGCGAGCCTTCCTGACCAAGCGATGCCGCAATCCCCATAATTTCAAGATCACTCAAATGCTTCGTAAGATTCAAAATTTCCTGAACCCGAGGTTGCCCTTCCGTCAGCGTGCCGGTTTTATCAAATGCAATCAATTGAAGTTGAGAAAATTGTTCGACCACAAATCCTTCACGCACTAAAATTCCATTCCTGGCTGCATTCGCAAGGGCGCAAACCACCGCAACCGGTGTTGAAATCACAAGGGCGCAGGGGCATGCAATAACAAGCAATACAAGCCCGCGAAAGAGCCAGTCGCGCCACTGCGTCGGCTGATTGAGAAGCTGATGATAAACAGGTGGAATTGTGATAATAACACTCGCCACAAATACAATCACTGGCGTATAAAGCCTGGCAAACTGGTCAACAACCCTTTCAATCGGTGCCCGACGAGTCTGTGCCTGACCAACTTTCTTTGCAATCTGCGAAACAATCGACTCGCTCAGCCGCCTTGCGACTTCAACCTGTATCATTCCGTCGCTGTTAAGTGTACCGGCAAATACTTCTGAACCCGGCCCAGCTTCGACCAGAACAGACTCGCCTGTGATCACTTTCTGATCAAAGTGCGTCTGGCCCTGCCGCACAATTCCATCGACCGGGATTTTTTGGCCCGGCCGCACCCGCACCGTTTCGCCCACCTGCAATTGCGATGGATCAACAATCTGCCACGAGCCATCTTTTTCAAGACGCTCAGCCTGATCAGGCTGCAATGCCATTAATGAATCAATAGAAACCCGTGCACGCTGGGCAGCAAATGATTCCAGCAATTCCGAAACACCAAAAAGCACGCCAACTGTTGCTGCTTCGTCCAAAAGCCCAAGGATCATCGCCCCCACAATCGCAAGACCAACAAGCCCAAAAATATCCATGCGTCGATTGGTCACCGACAATACGAGGCGAGGGCCTATCCAGGCAAGTGAAAAGAAAATACTGATCGCATAAAATGCAATTTCCGCATGATTCTGGCCAGCAAGCCAAAAGCACAGACCTGCCAGCAAGGCAGATGCAGCAATCAAAACCAGCGATTTTCTCGACGACAATATTTCTGAAATCAAGCCAGATTTTTGATAATCAGCAGCTTTGTCACTGTTTTGCTCAGGTGCTGATATGATTCTACATTGATAACCACAGTCGCGGCTAATGGATTCAGTGATCTGATCAAGGCTGACTAAAGCCGGATCAAATACAATTTTCATTTCACGATGATTCAGATCATAATCCAGCGAATGAATTCCGGGCCGCCCATCCAGCACTTGGGCAATACGGCTTTGCTCAGTGGGGCAATCAAGCTCCCTGACATGGATCCGGCCCTTTTCCTCGCTTTGGGGCATGCCTGCAATTCTCCAGCCTGGCTGACCTGATTTCGTATTCAATCGGCATCAGTATTCGCCGTTACATCTTAACCAGACCAACAAACCAGTGAAATATAAATAATCGTATTGAAACATAAATCAGAAACGAGGCGAATGATTTATCATGATTTTTTCATTAAAGTGAATCAAACTCAGTTTTTGGAAAGATAGTAACTTCGCAGAAAGCCATAACCGACTGCAAATCTTCAGTATCCGTTTCATTTAAGTTTCGAAACCTGAATAGAAAGTCCTCTACCATGCGCAAAACTTCTACCTCTGAACTCGT
>JBJTRR010000442.1:0-2522 GCA_046076185.1 bacterium
CGAAGCTCACCAAGGCTGTCTCGACCACCTGCTGGGTATCAGGCATCCAGCGGCCTCATGAAATCACTGTTTACACCTAATGACTACATTTGACAGGGATTGAGCTGAGTTCAAATGAAAATCACAGGAATTGAAACGCTGGTTTGCCATGCCCGAATGCGGAACTGGATATTTGTCAAAGTGCTGACAGACCAGCCCGGCCTGTGGGGCTGGGGTGAAGCGACGCTGGAATGGCACACCAGGGCGGTGGTCGGGGCAATCGAAGATCTGGCGCAACTGGTGGTGGGTGAAGATCCGACGCGAGTCGAATATCTCTGGCAGATGATGTGGCGGCAGCACTTCTGGCATGGCAGCGGTATTGTGCGTTCAACTGCCATGGCGGGAATTGATATTGCACTATGGGACATTATCGGCAAGGTGCATGGCGTGCCGTGCCACAAGCTTTGGGGCGGCCCAGTGCGAGATTATATTCGCCTTTATTGCCACCTTGGTGGTGGCAGTATGGAGAGTTTTTATGAGACACCTGTCGATAATGCAAAACAGTTTGCCGACCTGGCTCAAAAAGCTGTGGCTGATGGTTTTACCGCGTTTAAATCGATGGCAGTGCCGCCGACCATGCCGATAGAAGGCCTGAAGCCAATTCGGGCGGCCGAAACGTGTGTGGCAGCGATGCGTGATGCGGTTGGAAATGATATTGATATTATGGTCGATTGCCATGCCCGCCCTTCCCCGGCTATGGGCATGCAGTTCGCCAAAGCCCTTGAGCCTTTCGGGCTTTATTTCTTTGAAGAACCGTGCTGGCCAGAAAGTATTGAGGGCCTGGCTGCCATTAATGCCGCTGTTTCTACACCCATTGCCACGGGTGAACGCATGACGCACCTGGCCGATTTTCGAGATCTTTTCGCAGCCAGAGGCTGTGAAATCTGTCAGGTTGATATCACGCACTGCGGTGGTTTTACAGAAGCCAGGCGGATAGCTGCCCTGGCGGATGCCTGGCGAATTGCTTTGGCCCCGCATAATCCACAGGGGCCAGTGAGCACGGCGGCATCAATTGAATTTGGCTTTTCGCAGCCGAGTTATATCATTTGTGAGTCGGTTCACAGTGATGTACCGTGGCGATTTGACGTTGTCGAAGAGGGCTTCCAGCTTGATAAGGCGACAAGAACCGTGAGGCCGAATCAGAAGCCGGGCCTTGGTGTAACGATTAACGAAGATGAAGTGCGGAAACATCCGTTTGAGCAGGAAATTCTTCAGAGAGTTTTCTATCGTGATGGTGCGGTTGGTGACTGGTAACAGGCTGAATTGACAATCAGATAGATAAGCATATCAACATGAATCGAATACTATCGGGTGTCTTGCCCATCATCCACACGCCTTTTGATTCGGCTGACCAAATCGATTTTGACGAGCTTGGGGCCGAGATTGACTGGCTGTATCAGGCAGGTGCCGATGGTTTCGGCACTGGCATGGTTTCAGAAATTCTGCGACTGACTTACGACGAACGCAAAACACTGACTGAGACGATGGTCAAGCTCAGTGGGGGCAGGGGTACCGTTTTCGCTGCTGTAGGGGCTGAAAGCGGCAAACAGGCACTGCTTTATGCGCAGATTGCCGAATCAGCGGGTTGTGATGCCGTGATGGCCGCACCGCCTTTATCAACAAAGCTCTCGGCGGAGTCAAACCTGGCCTATTATCGAACAATTGCGAATGGAATTAAAATTCCGGTGATTGTTCAGGATGCTTCAAGCTATGTTGGTTCGGCGATCAGCCTTGACGTTTACACCCGTCTGATGAAGGAATATGGCCCTGACAAGATTTTGTTCAAGCCTGAGGCTTCGCCGATTGGCCCGAATTTGTCGGCTCTGCGGGATGCAACTGATGGCAGGGCCCGGATTTTTGAAGGCTCTGGCGGGTTTTTGCTGATTGACAGCTTTCGACGTGGCATCGCGGGCACGATGCCGGGCGTTGATCTGCTGGATGGGATCGTAGCCCTTTGGTCGGCCCTGAAACGTGGCGATGAGAAAGCGGCTTATGCCATTTATTACCCAATTTGTGGCATTGTCGTGCTTGAACTTCAGGCCGGGCTTGACGGATTTCTGGCCATTGAGAAATACCTGATGGTGAAGCGAGGGCTGTGGAAATCTGACAGGCGTCGTCAGCCATTTGGCTGGTCGCTTGATCAGGAAACAGCCTGGGAAGTTGATCGGCTATATGATCAATTGCAAGAGGTGCTGGGTTCACTGAATAATGAGAATCAGTGACAACTGTAAACTGGAATTAAGTGGTGGCCATGAACCGGAAGCTCAATGCCCAGAAGCCTGAAAACCAAGCGAGGCAGGTGCTTGGCCTGTTTTGCCTGATGGCGGCTATCGCCTATATTCAGCGGGCCGCCCTCAGCGTGCCTGCGAAGGAGATAGCTGCCGACCTGCATTTTCAGGATGTTGCCGCCGAGATGGGCATCATTCAGTCGGTCTGGTATTTTTCGTATGCACTGATGCAGCTTCCCGGCGGTTTTCTGGCCG
>JBJTRR010000443.1:0-11124 GCA_046076185.1 bacterium
TTTGATTTCAAATCTAAAAAAACAAAATTCAGGTGATGTTTGGGCCGACCCGGAAACTGGCGAGAAACATTCAGTGCATTTTAAACAAATCCAATTGGCGAAGCGACTGGCCGACTGGCAGAAATTGGCAGGCATTCCAATTCTATTACTTGAAAATGCTTTGCCCGAGCCTGAAATTGCATTAAGTGAGTGGCTTCGTGGAGATTCATTTGACGATCAGGTAAATTTAAATCATGCTTGATGTTGCTCAGCAATCTTTGCCCGGTTTACCTCCGCCCTGGATGAATCCAGCAAGTCTTGAAAATCATTCAATAAATATAAATACGTTGATTTTATATTTAAGCGGCATTGTATTAATAGTTGTTATTTTAATAATGACATTCAGTATCATTTATTTGAGCAAAGAAAAACGAATGAAGTTCAAAGAACATCGTATCCGTAAGAAACTATCAAAATTTCTTGGTAAAGAGGCCTTCTGGGCATCGTCAGCTCTAGTCAGGTGCCAGATCAAAGGCAAGCGGCTTGATAACGACAGATACATACTGAACGATATTGAATTCTTAAGCCAGGTCGAAAAAAAACGATTTCAAGGTGACAGGTCTTAAAATCACGTCACTGTAAACGAAAAATGCAATTCGGTTCGACATCTATCGGGTTCGTTCCGCTTCAAGCATGGCAGCGGTTGGTTCGTCAATTTTGTAGATGAAAATTGACCAGCCGATTTTTGCAACTGGCTTTGTTTTCAGGAAGTAATCAAAGGCTGATTCTTTACCATCGTAAGGGGCCCATCGTGATGAGTCATAAACTCGCCAGGGCAGGCCATGGGCCAGCGACGCACTGATGGCATAAAGCCCTGGGCGAAGTGGTTCGGCAGAGCGGCCGGGTGGTTGCGGCACGACTTTGCCGGATCTGGCAGGTGGCAGGAACCAGTCAAGACCCTGGCCACGCATGCGGTAAATATTCGGATTGATCTGGCCGAAATAGGCAATGCCCACTGGCTGGCCGGGGGCGTTGGTATCAAGCCATTGTTTCAGGCCAACCAGATCCTGGCCCCAGTCGAGATTTGAATCAATCAGGTGCTCGTCGGCATGTTCTGGCCCGCCTGCCAGAACATTGAAATAAGCCAGGAAATGAGGCGAAACTCTGGCTGTGGATAACCCTGAACCGGCTAAAAAGGCGAATAAAACAAATGCAATTACATTATTATATTTTGGCCATCGGCCCTGAAGTGCCGGCACAATGCGACCGCAACCGATATAAAGATAAGGCAGGGCGGGCAGAATGTAGCGAAGGCCGATATTGATGTCTGTCAGCAGTGTCATTCCGATGATCATAAAAAGTGGAACGACAAGTGTGGCGGATTCCTCGCTCCAGGCCTGGCGGTTTCGTTTGGCAAAAATCAGACAAACGAAAGATGTTGCCAGAATGACAAGCGTGGTTGGTGGAGTCTTCACCAGAAAGGCGTAAGGGTAATAATACCACCAGCCGGTGCCGCGAATCTGGCCATTGAGATAGACAGGGTAGCCTTCGACTTCGCCTTCCTTCACGGTCGGGTCGCTGGGGTTGAGATATTTTTTTGGGATACCTTCGGCATCGATCTTTTGGTCGTCAAAGCCTGTCATAAATTCAGCAGGCAGAGGGCAGGGAAGGTGGCCGAGAATTGTGCCCCGAAACCGGTTGACGCGATGGCTGCCCAGAATATCAAGTAATTGATTGCCCGATTGATGGAGCCTTGTGCGGTTGGCTGGTAGCTCGCGAGTGAGTGTTCGGCTGTAAAACTCAAACGAACCAAGCGACTTGCCTGTGCCCTCAAAAAGATACCCAATATTGACAACCATCATGCTTGAAAACATCACCACAAGGGCATGTTTCAGGGCTGTTTTCACGGCAATCCACCGTTCTGGTTTTCCTACAACAAGCATCAGATGCAGCAGCCAGATGACCGGCCAGAGAAACACGAGCAGGATCAGGCTGAATTTGGTGAGCAGGCTGACACCCAGGCCAATGCCTGCAAACAAAGCACGCCTTGAATGGCTTTTGCGTAAATATTGAACGAAGAGATAGGTGGCCAGGGTGCCGATGGCGGCGCTGGCCACGTCGGTAGTGATCAGCCGGCCGTGGGCCATCAGGTTGGGGCAGGTGACCCAAAGTGCCAGGCTGATGAGCCCGCCCGTTTCGCCGTGAATGCTGCGCGACCAGAACCAGACGACAAGCCCCCCAAGCACCAGAAAAACGGGCATAACACTGCGGGCGGCGGTGAAAAGTTCAAAATAAACAGGGGCATAAAGCTGGGCGAAATCGTGGCCGAAGCCAGCTTTGTTGGGTGGTTCGTCTGTCCAATAGCGTGCCTGGTAAAGTTTTGCCTGCAAATCAGGCTTCAGGTAAGGCCGGGCGGCGATGGCGGCAACGACTTTGACGAGCGGTGGATTGTGATGATAAAGCCGAAACTGGCCTGTATCAATATAGCTTATGCCAGCGGGCAGGTGCAGCACTTCATCGATTGTCGGGCTTTCCCGTCGCAGGCTGAGCTGGGCGATGAGAAATTGGGCGGTCAGCAACACCACGACCAGAATCAGTGCAAATACAGGTGGTCGACCAGATTTTTTTGAAAAAAACGGGTCGATGGCTGAATTTGGGTCCATTTTGGCACTGTTTTTTCAAGAGTGTTGCTTGGCTGCAATTTTGCAGCGAACGAATTCCGCCCCCGACAAGCGACTTGATTGTAGGCATTTTGTCTCGATAGATCCACAGGCAATCTATTGGAAACGCAGGGCTTCAGGGCTCTGGCGGGTGGGTGCACGCATGAATCTGGTGCGTCTGATGGTCAGGCCGCATTTGCTTGAACAGGTTTTTGAGAGCCTTGAGCCCTTTGACGTTGATGCATTGACGGTGCGTCAGGTGCGGGGCGAGCGTGCAGAGTCAAGAATTTTCGTGTTTTCTGGTGGGTTTGACGCAGTGGGTCAAGCTTGGCCGATGCATGCCGAGATAGATTTTTTTATTGATGAATCTCAATCAGAGTCGCTGCTTGAAACACTTCGCCTGAAAATGGCATGCGGCAGTTCCGATGACTGCCGCATCTTTTGCCTGAGTTGTCATGCGATAGAATTGGCTGAAACGACATTGCTTACGCAGAAGGCCTCAACGTAATGCAATTTTTATCGAATCGCCGAATTATTTTTCAAGAATTCCCCGCTGTTTCAGCCAGATTTCACAAAGTTCCGGCCATTTTGAGAAGGCGGGGTCGCCCATACCCAGCCCAAGGCCATGCCGGCCCTTTTCAAACATGTGCAGCTCGCAGGGCACGCCAGCCTTACGCAGGGCCAGAACGAAGAGAATTGCGTTCTCGGCTGGAACGGGCTTGTCTTCGTGTGTCTGCACAATGAAAGTCGGCGGTGTGTCTTTGGTCACCTGTGTTTCGTTCGACAGGCTTTTTACCAAATCTTCAGGCGGATTATCGCCCAGCAGATTCTTTTTCGATCCGCCGTGGCCATATTCGGTGGCCATGGCAATCACAGGATAGCAAAGCACCATGAAATCAGGCCTTGAGCTGGCTTTTTCAATGGGGTCGGCGGCCTGTGCGTTGCCAGTGTCGTAATGGGTGCCGGCCGTGCTGGCCAGGTGGCCACCCGCCGAGAAACCAAGAATGCCGATTTTGGCGGGATTCACGCCGAATTCGCCGGCCCGTGCCCGCACGGTGCGGATGGCTCTGTTGGCATCGTTAATCATGGCTGGGTGGTGGTATCGTGGCCCAAGGCGATATTTCAACACGAAAGCAGTGATACCGCGTGAGGCAAGCCACTCAGCAATCGGCTGATTTTCATGGGCGGCCAGGCCACCATAGCCGCCGCCGGGGCAGACCACCACGGCTACGCCTGAATTTTTGCCGGCGGGCTTGAAAACGGTAAGTGTTGGGATATCGACGGCTTCCTTGCCAACAGCGCCTGGCGTGCCATCGGGCCAGAGGGTGATCACAGGCTCGTCGGCCGCCATGGCAGGCAAGGTGAAAATGGCCAGAGCAAAAGCGGGCAGCAGTTGCCGGAGCTTATAAAATTCTCGATTCATGAGCATGACCTCATAGTTTAACTGGCGTGATGGTATGGGTTCGCGGGGTGGCGGATTTTGCAAGCCATTGCAAAGGATAATCGTTTTCCTGGGGTATGGATAGAGGCGCTGACCCGGCATAAATAGTCTTAAATGATTTGAGCTTGTCGGGCGAATTGGTTTAAACTGAAGGAAATCTCGATCCAAGAAGCAGATTCCGGTGAAGCGATGCCAATCAGAAATACGAAAATCTGGCCGATGACGAATCGAATTGTGAACATTGGCCGGGCTTTTCGCCTCCTGTTTCTGGCCGCTGGCATTCTGGGTTTGTCAGGTTCCTTCCAGGCACTTTCTGCGGCTGAAGTTGCTGTGGCCAGCGATGTGCCCGGTGTGCTGTGGTCGGTGCCGTTTCTGGCTATTCTGCTGGGCATTGCCATTCTGCCGCTGCTGCCCGCCACGCACCATGCCTGGGAGAGAAATTCTAACAAGTTGCTTGTGAGCCTTGCCCTTTCTGCTGTGACGCTCGGCTATTATGGCTTTCGGTCGATTCCGTTTTATGGCGAGACGGGTGTCGGGGCCGTGAAGGGCGTTCTTGAGCATGCCATTGTGGAAGATTATGTGCCATTTGTGATTCTGCTTTTTTCGCTTTATGTGGCAGCGGGCGGTATTCGGCTTGAGGCCGACCTGGTGGCGTCGCCCCGCACAAATGCAACCATTCTGGGAATCGGTGCCGTGCTTGCCAGCCTGATTGGCACCACCGGGGCCTCTATGCTGATGATCAGGCCGCTTTTGCAGACCAATTCCGAGCGGTCAAAAGTCGCACATACCGTCGTCTTTTTTATCTTTCTTGTGTCGAATGTCGGTGGTCTGCTGACACCGATTGGCGACCCACCGCTGTTTCTTGGCTATTTACAGGGTGTGCCGTTTTTATGGACACTAAAGCTTCTGCCTTACTGGGTGGGAATGGTGGCAGCCCTGCTGGCGATCTACTACATCTGGGATACTCGTGTTTATCGTCATGAACCGTATCGCAATCTGATCGCAGACCGGACGATCATCATCAAGCCAAAATTCCATGGTACAGTCAATTTTCCAATTCTGGTCCTGATGGTTCTGGCCGTAGCATTACTCGTGCCGGGCCGCAATCTGGCGGGTTTTATTGTGGCTGATCATTCCAGAGAACTGGCCTTGCTGGGCCTGGCGGCTCTTTCACTTGTCATGACGAAAAAAGAAGTGCGGCGGGCCAACCAGTTCAGTTATGGTGCAATTCTGGAAGTGGCTGCCCTGTTTCTGGGCATATTTATCACCATGCAGGTGCCAATGGAGATTCTCAGGGCCAGGGGGCCGTCGCTCGGGCTGGCGTCGTCAGATGAGTTTTTCTGGGCTTCGGGGGTGCTCTCAAGCTTTTTAGACAACGCACCGACCTATCTTGTTTTTCTTGAAACTGCCAAGACATTGCCACCGGCTGATGCCATTGCCAGCATTACGCTGAAAACTGGCGAAGTGGCTGAATCGCTGCTGGCGGCCATATCGCTGGGGGCTGTCTTCATGGGGGCCAATACATATATCGGCAACGGCCCGAACTTCATGGTGAAATCGATCGCCGAACAATCAGGCGTAAAAATGCCCAGTTTTTTTGGCTATATGGCTTACAGCGTGGGTGTGCTCATTCCGCTCTTTTTCCTGATCAGCCTACTTGGTCTTTGACAAATATGAAAGTCGATTTCAATTCATCGCTAACACAGGGAATTCAAATGCCGTTCAGCCTTATTCCAGATAACTCCCGCCGCGGCTTCATGCGAGCTGGTCTTGTTGCCGCTGCCGGTTTTGGGCGATATGCTCAAAGCACCTTTGCCAGCCCATTGGTGCGACAGAATGATCAGAATTCAGGCCAGCCCTGGATTGCCTTTGTATCTGATACGCACATTGCTGAAAATGCTTTGCAGATCGCCCGAGAAAACAATATGGCCGACAATCTGAAAAAGGTTGTTGGTGAAATTCTTTCGGAAAAATCGCGGCCGGAAGGCGTGCTTGTCGATGGCGACCTGGCTTATGGCCTTGGCACAAGGGGCGATTATCAGACATTTCTGGGGCTCGTCAAACCGCTGACAGATTCCGGAGTGCCCGTGCATCTGGCGCTTGGTAATCATGACGACAGAACTAATTTTCGCGAAGTGCTCTCCGATTCAAAAATGATTCGTGATGGCCATGTGGCTACTGTTGAGAGCCATCATGTGTCAGACATGGTCATCGCTGGCATCCGGTTCATCATTCTCGATTCATTGCAAAGACCCAACTACACGCCCGGGAACCTGGGCGAAGGGCAGCGAAAATGGCTGGCTGAAGCCTTGTCAAAGCATCAGGATGTGCCGACGATTCTTTTTGTGCATCACGACCCGAGCCTTGAAATGAAAAGATCGCTTGAGGACACGCCCGAACTTTATGAAATCATTGTGCCTCGGCCGCAGGTTAAGGCTCTGGTTTTTGGCCATACGCACGTGTGGAACCCAGGGCAGCAGCATGCAGGTATCAAACTGCTGAATATTCCGGCCGTGGCCTACAATTTCACGCCAGTTCAGCCGCAGGGCTGGTGCAAATTTGTGCCCTTGCAGGGTGGGGCGACACTGACACTCAGCACACTTGACAAGAATCATCCGGCGAACAATCGCCCGGTGCTTCTTAACTGGCGATAAGCAAAATGCAAATTACAGGTATCAGTCGAATTGCAATTTCACGCTGAAATATCAAAATCAACGACAAGTGGAAGATGATCTGAAGCGTCGCGTGTCAGACGGTTTCGAAACACGAATCGCTGATGGCACCGAACGCCGTGGCGGATAAATATTTTGTCGAGCGAGGCCACCGGAAACCAGGCCGGGAAGCTGCGAAGCTGCACCACCGGCAGGGTGATCTGCACAAAACCCTTTCGGGCCAAACACTTATGATAAAGGCGGTTGCCCCAGTCGTTGGTGTCGCCGGCCACCAGCATGGGCAGTTCGGCCCACAAATCGCCATCAATTAGGCCTGCAAACCGCACGGCCTGCCGCACCTGTTCCGGGTGTGTCAGGCCGAGGTGCCAGTTGCCTATGGACACGGGGCCGAAAGGTGTTGCGATTTTCGCCAGTTGCACGCCACGCGGCTTGCGATTGCCAATCCGCAGCGAATGCTGCCGCGAATATTCCATACCCCAGCGAGAAAGAATCAGATTGCCGTAACCGCCCGACCTGCCAACAGGTACATTCAGCTGGAAAAGCCTTTCAAAACCAAGCTTTTGCGAAAGCATCTCCGGCTGGTCGTGCATGGCCGATCGCCGCACATGCGTGTCCACTTCCTGCAGGCAAAGAATATCAGGCTCGAGCGTTTCAAGCACGGCCACTATCCGACTTATGTCATAAATGCGGTCGCGGCCACCAATGCCCTTGTGGATATTCCAGCTCACAAGTCGCACCAGTTTGTTCATGGCCTGTCAGTTGCCCCTGGTGTTTCAGTTGTCAAATTGGCTTCGCCGGTTCATGTAACAGGCCTTTTCAGTTCGACTTCAATCGTGCCCGCCCGCACCCGCCGAACACCCTGAGTGATTCGCCAGTGGTGATAGAGAAGATAAGTCAGCCCAATGCCAACGACATTTGGCCCTGGAATGACGGTGAGCAGAACCGAAGGCACCAGAAGAAGGCCAGTCAGCAGGGTCAGCCGCTTGTGTTTCAGCTCTCTGGCCTGCCAGAAATCGGCCAGATGGCCGTGCAGGGCTTCGTGGTCATCAGCGTCGTCTGGCAGATGAATTTCAAGTTTCTTTGACCGGTGTAGTCGCCGCAGCATGCGTGTTTCCGGGTGGTGGGCACCAATGCGGCGGTCAATCCAGCCGCGAATGCGCTTCAAAACACCCTGGTGCTTTTCATTTTGTGTTGCATCACCATCATCGGCGAGGTCGTCATCTGGCTCAGGTTCGACATGGGCTAACTTCGACCATTCGATTCTGGCCGATTTTTCGGCTTGCCGAACGATGCGGACACCGATCTGAACAGGCTTGATTTCACCGGGTTTTTTCATAGGATTGGCACGAAAAGGCGGGCGATTCCGTCTCGCAGGTTCAGTAGAAGCGATTTTCTTAATTCTTCCGGCGGCTTCCATTGCCGGGCACCGGCAATCTGGCTTTGCCAGTAGGCTTCTACCTGTGCGGCCAGCTCAAGGCTGTGGCATTCGGCATCGAATTCAAAATTCAGGCGGAGGCTGCGAGGGTCCCAGTTCGACGACCCGAACATCACCCAGCTTCCGTCCACCACCATCATTTTGCAGTGATTGAAATCGCCGCCATCGGCCCACACCTTCACGCCCATTTCCATCACCTGCTGCAGGTAATCTACCGAAGCCCACTGCACCATTCGGCTGTTGGTCGGGTCGGGCACCATCAGCTCGATTTTCACCCCCCTGACCGCCGCCACGCCCATGGCGGAAATGATGTCGGAAGGCGGCAGAAAATAGGGCGTAATAATCTTTACACTTTGCTTTGCCGTGGCCAGGGCAGCCAGAATCATTCCATGAGTCAAACGGGTGTCGCTGTCGGGGCCGTCAAGCATGCCTCTGGCGTGCATATTGCCCATCAGCTCCGGTGAAACCGCCCAGGTATCGTCGTCAAGCTCCTCGCCTGTGGTAAATCGCCAGTCCTGCTCAAAAGCCGAGATCAGGTCAGCCAGCACCGGCCCTCGAATCAAAAAATGTGTGTCGTCCTTGGGGGTGACATTGGCCGGGCGAAGCTCGGGCCAGAAGGCGACATCCACATTCATGCCGCCTGTGAAGCCGACAGAGCCATCAACCACAAGCAGCTTGCGGTGATTCCGCAAATTGGCATAACGAATAAAGGGCAGGGCCAGCGACGGCATAAACCGCCTGGCGGGAATGCCTTTCTCGGCAAGACGTCTGTAAACACTTCTCCCGCCATGGCTTGAGCCCATGAAGTCGATGAGCACGCGCACCTGCACGCCGCGTTTCATGGCCCGTTCAAGCGCGTCAACAAATCGCTGCCCTGCCGGGTCGTCCTTAAAGATATAACTGGCCATTGCGATTGACTTTGTGGCCCCTTCAATTGCCTGAAGCATGGCCGGGTAGGCCTGCGAGCCGCCCACCAGCAACCGCACATCATCGCCCCGGCTCAGGCGATGACCCAGAATGCGGTCGCCCATTTTTTTCAGGGTGACCATCTGCACGTTGGCAGGGGCAGGCATGTTGTAGTCAACCGCCATGGTGGGCCGGCGTGGCCTGCGACGCCTGCGGCGCTTGCCCAGAAAGGTTTGCCCCGAGGCTCGTTTTTCTCGATGGATGCTGTTGACGCCGACAAACATGTAAATCAGGCTGCCGATGAGCGGATAACCAAGCCAGAAAACGCCCAGCCAGCCAATCGCCGATTTGTTTTCACCCCGCCGCAATATCACGTGAATGGAAGCGGCCAGGGCCGCAAGAATGCTGATTACGCCCAGAAGCCAGATGAGTAGGGAATCTGTGGTGTTGATCAGTCGCGAAATCATCAGTTTTATGTGGTTTTCAGTTCGTTGCCGGTCAGATGCGCAAATCGCTTTTATTGAGCGTTGAGAGTTTTCAACACAATCTCATTCTACATCACTTGCCAAATGCTCGCCTCGCTTTTATGATGTGTAAAGTTCAACAAATTCCGGCCAGAGGGTTTCGCCCTGATCGGCCGCCTGCCTCTCATGCTCGATCCTGTCTCCAGATTTTGCTTCCTGGCCGCCGCCGTGGTGGTTTTGGGAATGTACATGAAACGGCGTGAATCAAAAAACAGGAGTCTCCCCAATGTCGTGCCCGGGTGCCAGTGGAAACAATCGTCGTGACTTCATTCGCAAGACAACCGTTGCCGGTGCCGGCGCGGGGCTTCTCGCCACCGGCAGTCAGGCTGATGCCTGGCAGAACCAGCCAGGCCAGGGCGACGATGCCGTGCCGCGTGCCACACTTGGCCGCACCGGCGCCAAGGTAACAAAACTGGGCATGGGCACAAGCTGGGCCCTGAGCCCAAGCTTTGTGCAGGCCGCCCTGTTTGCAGGTGTGCGATATATCGACACCTCGGAATCCTACGAAAACACCAACAGCGAAAAGGTGCTGGGCCAGGTTCTGGAACGCACCAAGATGCGTGACAAAGTTTATCTTGTCACCAAAAACAGTAAGGGCAAAGTGGCTGGCGACCAAGCCCCGAAGGTTTATCGCGACCGTCTGGATGAAAGCCTGGAACGGCTCAAGACTGATTATGTTGATAGCTACTACATTCACGGTGTGGGTGGCCCGAAAGAGCTGGCTCATCTGAGCGACCCAGGCGTGAAGAAGGCGTTTGAAGATCTGAAAAAGGCTGGCAAGATCAAATTCGCCGGGCTTTCGTGCCACGATGCCCTGCTGGTTGAATTCATCAACGCAGCCGTTGATTGCGGCTGGATCGACCAGATCATGCTGAAGTATAACTTCCGCGACAAGGTCAATTCCGATGCCATGGAAAAGGCCCTTGACCGTGCCCACAAGGCCAATATTGGCCTGATTGCCATGAAGACACAGGGCGGGGCCGAAGCGTCATACCCTGATCGCCACGCCGACTTCGTGCAGAAGGGATTCAAGAAGGAAGTGGCCGCGATCAAAACGGTGTGGACCGACCCACGCATTTCTTGCGTTGTGAGTGAAATGACGACCTTCAGCGACCTGCGTGAAAACGTAGCCGCCAGCAAGGCCCCACTCACGGCCATGGAATCGAAACTTCTGGAACAGTATCGCGAACGCACCGCTAACCTTTACTGCCATGGCTGCGGCCACCTTTGTGAAACCGCAGCCCGCGGCGTAAAGGTTTCTGATGTCATGCGTTATCTGCGATACTATGAAGCCTATGGCAAGCGTCAATCAGCCCGGGCCCTCTATCAGGCCCTGCCGCCAGAAGCCCGTATGATGGCCGACCTGAATGTGGACAAGCTTGACGCCTCTTGCCCGCATAACCTGCCCGTCAGCTCTCTGCTGAAGAAGGCCGACCAGCTTCTCGGCTGATCTGGCTCTAAGCTGATATGTTTTCATAAAAAAACGCCCGGATCTCAGTCAGACCCG
>JBJTRR010000444.1:0-2278 GCA_046076185.1 bacterium
AACGTGTCAAACAGTTCAGAAATCAGTCTGAGGGGCCGGGGAGGAAGTGGTGGCGGCCTGACGGTCGAGGCCCTGGAAAACCTCTCTGTTTACGATGATGCAGGTGGGGCTTCGGTGAGCATTCAGTATTCTCCGGCCGCATCATTTGGAGTTGCTGTTGGAATTGGAGCGGGTATTCACAACAGCACAAATAACGCCATCGCCAGCGTGATCGATTCTGTCGTTCAGTCAGCCGATATTATGACCGTTTCCTCTGATAACTCGTCAAGTGTCACAGTGATTGGCTTTGGCGTGGCTTTGGATCTATCTGTGGCAGATGGAGTTGGAGGTGGTGCAAGTGCCTCTAGTGCTACGGGGAAAATCACATCAACAAATACAATCTCTGCTAATATCACCGGAGGCAACATCACGAGCGGGGCTTCGATTGATCTAACGGCAACAGATAGTTCTCGTCTTCAGACTGGTGTTGGCTCAGGCTCGCTGTCTGTTGGTACGGGAAGCGGTATTGGCGTAGCACTGGCTGCAGGCTCATCCGTCAGCCGAATCGAGCCTTCACACACAATCTCTGCGTATATTGGTTCAACCAGTGCCAATCCAGAGACTCAAACCAATGTAACAGCTGATGGGCCGATTGTGATTCAGGCAACGAATAACCAGCAAATCTCGGCACAGACCATTGCTGTTGCCAGTTCCATAGCCTATGGCGGGGCAGTTTCGGTTGGCGCTGCAGCCACAGGTGCGGGCGCACGAATCACAACAAATAATAACATCACATCCGGCATTCTGTATGGTGCCAACGTCGAATCACATGCGGGTTCTGGGCATTCAGCCGTGACAGTTGAAGCGATTGACAGTGCCAATCTCGTCTCCACAGTGGGTAGTGGTGCTTTAAATGTTTCAATTTCACTTGACCCGTACGCCATGATTGGCGGCTCGCTGGGCATTTCCATTTCTGAAATCACGAATAACGACAATGTCAAAGCCCTTGTGCAGGGTGCCAGTATTACAACATCCGGCGGCGAAGTTCTGGTGCAGGCTTTGGGCAACATCACGCACTTCAGCGAGAGCGTAGCAACATCGTTATCGATTTCACTGATCTCAATCGCCGGTGCCGGCGGCAATTCCAATATTTATGACAACGCCAACATTACGGCTAGTGTTGATTCAAGTTCGTCAATTGTCACTGGCAATTCTACAACCGGTTACGGCAGCCTGAGCGTGCTGGCCACTACGTCAGAAAATGTCATGGCCCAGATGTTCGGCGGGGCCGGCAGTGTGGGCGCAGTGGGTGTGTTCATGTCGAACGCCACCCGCTCTGGCTCGACCGTCGCCAGCCTGACGACCAACGGCACGATTTCAGTCGGCAATCTGGCCGTTAAGGCGACCACGAATCAGACGATAACATCGGAAGGAATGTCGGTGACTGTAGGCGGGCTGGCCGGAACGGGCGAAACCCACCGGCTCTATCTAAATGAAACAGTTCAGACGAATGTCAACGGTTCCGGTAAAACCTGGAATGTCAGCGGGAATCTTTCAATAGGGGCTTCCAGCACCAACCATGCCACGGCCAAAACCAGCGGAGCCGGCGACGGTCAGCAGGATGTGAGTGTGGCTCTCTTGGGTGTCGGCTTTTTCAAAGTCTATTCTGCGGTGAATCCAGTTGTTTCGACATCCATCAGTGATGTGAAACTGAGTGTCAGTGGCTCAAGCAGCATGGGCTCGATTGCTGTCTCTGACAACAATACTGAAGCCCAATCCGGCTCCGGGTCGGCTGTGGGTGGCGATGCCGCCCGAGCCATCACCGATAATTCGCCGACGATTTCATTCACCACTTCTAACCTTATTCTTTCAGCCGGGTCGGCCACATTCCTGGCCCAAAACTGCGGCACATACACCACCAATGCCGATTCGGTCTATGCCACGGCAGTTGGTGGAAGCGCCGCACGGGCATTTAACACCTCAAGCCCAAACCTGACGCTGAACCTGGGCTCGGGCACTGCGATTACTGCCGATGGCTCTGTCGTTGTGAAGGCCCAGAACGACATGACCGGCCTGGGTGATGCCTCAAACATGAATGGCAAAACCGGCGGGATCATGGCGAGGGTTGGCGGGGGCGGTATTGTTGGTGGTTTTGGCGGGACAGCCAATTCGACCATGACTTCCAGATCGTCCGTCAGTCTTGGCGATGGCGTATCCATTTCGACCAACGCGACAGGCGGCAAGATCCTGATCGGTTCGACGCTGGGCTGGAATACCAATCAATTGACATATATGCATG
>JBJTRR010000445.1:0-4391 GCA_046076185.1 bacterium
CTCGCTCGAAGGCTGGGACGATCAAAAACTGGGCGGCTACATTCCCGCCGGCCTGAAATTTGCCGGTTGGGCCCAGGCAGGCGGCCTTCAGGGTGCAGCCTCACTCTCAGCCCCCGGAATGCTCTGGATCTCGGCCTCTTCTCGTTCGCTCGACACCCAGAAAATTTCGGATATCTATAGGTTCGAGGGTGTCGATTCCCAACTTCGCCTTGATGGCAGTAAAGGCCGCCCGTCTGACTCGGAAATCGCGGCCTGGCTGCTGAATGGTGAATAAAATGACTTCTAAAATCATTTTCTCGCGAATTGCAATCGGCCTGGGCTGGTTGCAATTCGCCTTGATATGTACCGCTGCTGACCAGATCAAGCCGTTTGTGATTCGCGTTATCGACGCTGAATCGCATCGCCCTGTGCCACTTGTCCAGATTGCAACAGTCCATCAGATTGTCAGATATACCGATAACGCGGGAATCACAGCCTGGACAGAGCCTGAACTGCTGGGCGAAGATGTTTTTTTTCAATTGAAATCACATGGCTATGAATTTGCAAAGGATGGTTTTGGTTTTCCGGGCAAACGATTGAAAGTAGAACCCGGAAAAACCGTTGAACTGTCCATAAAAAGAACCCAGATTGTTGAGCGGCTCTATCGCATTACAGGTGCTGGTCGACTGGCCGAAAGTCAGCTTGCAGGCCAGGTAAAGGTCGATAATCCACAGGCCATGACAAAAGCCAGAGTCACCGGCCAGGATTCCGTGCAGATGACCCGATACAAAAACGGTCTGCACTGGATGTGGGGCGACACCAGTCGCCTGGCCTACCCTTTGGGCAATTTCCACATGCCCTCAGCCCGCACGCCATTGCCTGGCCCACAAACATGGGATCCGGAAAACACCATACCACTTGAATATTTCGTGAATAAAGAAACGGGTTTAGCTGCTGAAACCTGCCGGATGCCGGGCGATGGCCCCACATGGCTATCGGCCCTGGCAAGTGTGCCCGATAAACATGGCAAAGAACAGCTTGCCGGATGGTATTCCAAAATCAAGCCTCCTATGGATGTCTATCGTCGTGGAAACGCCGTATGGAATGATGAAAAATCCATATTCGAAAGCGTTAGTGACTATCCACCCGATTGCATTTCACCTCCTGAAGGTGCTCATGATCTGATAGTCGAAGAAAATGGCCAGAAATGGCTTTATTTCTGCGACCCCTTTCCGTTCTGCCGCGTGAAAGCTTCATTCGAAAGTTATTGCAACCCGGATGAATATGAATTCTACACCTGCCTGAAACCGGGATCTACAATAGATAACACTTCGGTAAATCGAGATTCCAAAGGCCAGTTGCAATTCACCTGGCAGAAAAAAGCATTGCACTGGAATGAGAAATTGCAACAATCACTAATCAAAAAAGGTCTTGTCAAGCTGGAAGAATGTCCGATTCAATTGAAATCCTCATCAGGTGAAACAATTACCACAGCCCGCGGCACTCTGGCCTGGAATGAATATCGGCAAAAATGGGTTATGATTTTTGGACAAATCTTCGGAAAGCCTTCGCTGCTGGGCGAAATCTGGTTTTCCGAGTCTGACACACTCACCGGCCCCTGGCATAAATCTGTTAAACTAATGACACATGAAAAATACAGCTTTTATAATGTCGCACACCATCCCGAGCTTGATTCAGCCGACAGCCGGATGATCTATCTGGAAGGCACTTATACCGCGACATTCTCAGGCAATGAAAGCCCAACCCCACGCTACGACTATAATCAGATACTCTATAAACTCGACCTGGCCGACCCCCGGTTGCAATTGAAATAATATTATTCTGTTATAATGGTTTTCAAAAAGCCTTCAAAAAGGTCTTTCATCGTTTGCTCAAGCGGTATTTCCGCCTGCCAGCCCGTGTCAGCATAGATCTTTGAAACATCAGCCACCAGCAGTTCTAGGTCGGCCCCGCGCAGCCTCGCCGGGTCCACCTCCTGCGGAATCGCATGCCCCGATATTTTTCTCAGGGCCTCAAGGGCATCAAAAAGTTTCGTACCATGCCCACGCCCCAGATGATAAATCTCGCCGGCCCGGCCTTTTTCCACAAGCATGCGGTAGCCACGCACAATATCTCTGACGTCAGTAAAGTCTCTGATAATATTCAAATTGCCCGTCTGCATGCCCGGCTTCACGCCTGCCACAATTTCAGCCGCCTGAAGTGCCAGGTTGGCCAGCACATATCGCGGCGATTGCCCCGGCCCGGCATGATTAAATGGCCTTGCGATGATGGTATTCAGCCCATATCCCAAATGACACTGAATGGCGTGCATGTCGGCCGCCACTTTCGATGCCGAATAGGGATTAATCGGCATCTCCGGGCAGTCTTCACGCACCGGTATGCGTTCCGGGGCCGGGTTGCCATAAACCACGCCCGAACTGACAACCAGCACCCTGGGTCTGACATTTGATTCACGCACCGATTCCAGCAGATTCAGCGTTCCGCCCAGGTTCACTGCCCAGCTTCCGCGCGGGTCGTCCATGCTGGCCTGCGGGTTTGACTGTGCCGCCAGGTGATAAATCGCCTCGGGCTGGCGGCGATCCAGCATCTCGACAAGTGTGTCCATGCAGTCGGAATCGGCCAGATCCACCCGCTCAAGCCGGGCCAGCCGCGAAAGCTCGCCCCTGTATTCTTCCGGCCACTGGCCTGAAGTGGAAAGCCCCCAGATCACGTCGCCACTGGCCGCCAGATGGCGTGTCAGGTGCCGCCCCACAAATCCCGTGATGCCCGTGATCAATACCCGCACGTTGTAACTTCCCTGTTATCTTGACATTCGTCAGTATTTAATGAAATCGCCAGTTGCAATTTCATTTCTTCAGACCCAGCGCAGCTTCCCAGTAAGACAGGCGTCGTTCCACCTCGCCCGGGGCACTTGAGCCAAAACTCTGATAACCAGCGACCGCATGATCAACACCCAGCTCGTCGCGCAGCGATCCATCCAGTCGCGTGTCAACTGTCTTCAAGTCTGTTTCTGACAAATCCGCCAGCCGGCAACTTTTCTGCTCGCACAGGCCCACAAGCCGGCCGACCAGTTCATGGGCTGACCGTTGCGGAATGCGCCGCTTGATCAGGGCCTCCATCAGCGCTGTGGCGTCAAGAAAACCTTCGTCAATGCGGCCACGAATTCTGTCTTCACGCAGCTTTGCCCCGTCAGTGATCAGGGCCGCCAGAGCCAGACAGGCTTCGACAGTGTCAAACGCGTCAAATAGTGGCTCTTTATCCTCCTGCAAGTCGCGGTTGTAGGCCAGCGGCAATGCCTTGACAAGTGTAATCAGTGTCGTCAGGTCGCCCACCACTCGGGCTGCCCGGCCCCGAGTCAGCTCAAGCACATCCGGGTTCTTCTTCTGCGGCATGATGGAAGAACCGGTGCAATATTCATCAGGCAGCGATAAAAAGCCATATTCCGCCGTGGTCCAGAGAATCCATTCCTCTGCCCAGTTCGACAGATGTAGCTGAATCATCGTCAGCACAAAAACACTTTCAATCGCCCAGTCGCGATCGCTTGAAACGTCCAGGCTGTTGGCCGCCGGTCGGTCAAAACCGAGGCTTTTGGCTGTCATTTCTCGGTTTATCGGCAGGCTTGTGCCCGCCAGTGCCGCTGCACCCAGGGGCGATTCATTCAGTCTTTTACGACAGTCAGTCAGCCGGCTCCGGTCGCGATTGCATTTCTCAACATAAGCCAGAAAATAGTGCCCCGCCAGAACCGGCTGGGCCCGCTGCAGGTGCGTATAGCCTGGAATTACGGCGTTCTGGTGCCGCCGCCCGGCCCGGACCAGGGCGGCCATCCAGCCTGCCAGCAGGCCATCCACCCGGTCAAGGGCGTCGCGTGTCCACAGCTTGGTGTCGGTCGCCACCTGGTTGTTGCGGCTGCGGCCCGTGTGCAGTTTGCGGCCGGTGTCGCCCAGTTTGGTAATCAGGGCCGACTCCACATGCATGTGAATATCTTCTTTGGCCAGCGAATATTCAAAGCGGCCCGCTTCAATGTCGGCTTCAATCTCACGCAGAGCCTTTTCAATGGCGGTTGCCTCGTCGGCCGTCATCACGCCCACGGTCGAAAGCATTTTGGCATGAGCAATCGAGCCGGTTATATCATGATGAAACAATCGGCGATCATATGAAATACTTTCGCTGAAGGCCTCAACACGCTTGTCGGTGCCACCATGAAATCGCCCGCCCCAGGCCTTGCCACCACCGTCAGGACCGTTCATATCCGCCCCGTGCTGCTCGCTTCAGTTTCTCTCAAACCTGCCCAATATGCTGAATTATAGCGGATTTCACAAGCAATCTGCCAGCCTTTTCCTGCAGGATTCAATTGAAATTCATTGGTCGAAAAATATACATGGAAAGTTCAG
>JBJTRR010000446.1:0-2032 GCA_046076185.1 bacterium
TGGTATTAATGCCATAAGCGGCATTTTTGCCGAATGCACCATCGCTAGGAATCTCGATTGAACTTCCGGCACCACAACCATACCACCAGCGAAAAATATCAAGCGTACCCATGTTCATGGCATAGCTTGAAGGTGAGTAGGCATTGAGCGACGCCGTGAGAAGAGGATTGTATGGGGAATCTGATGGACACACCATCACGTTGATTTTCAGGTTGAAAGCAGTCGAATTAGCTGCTCCTCCGCTAACTCCCAGAAGTGCCCCGCCAGGAGGGAGTTGAAAGTTGACAGAGTTGGCTAAAGTCGTTTGTTCCATATAAGGCAACATCATGGTGAAGCCTGATGTCAGCCGAGAGCCCCAATAACCAGCACAGGCATTTGCATTCGCACCATCGGGATATGTCAAAACACCTGGTGGGAAGACAGAGTTCGTGCTTTCATAGTTGGCAAGACCAAGGCCAAGCTGCTTGAGATTATTAACGCACTGGGCCCGGCGAGCAGCTTCGCGAGCGGATTGAACCGCAGGCAGAAGCAATGAGATGAGGACAGCAATAATCGCAATCACGACAAGGAGTTCAATCAGCGTGAACGCCTTATTTTTTGATTTGTTGAGAAACATGTCGCACTCCCGCAATGTTGATGAGCATGATAATTCAGTCTTGTGCGTTATTCAAATCATTGAATTGGCTTTAGCAAGACTATAACTAATAATAATGCACTCTACATGCCAATCGTCAACACGATATGTTAATTTTTTTGAAGCTGAATCTCATTTTTCGTATGACACGGTTCTTTTCAGACCTTCCTGAAAATCAACAATCGGCTTAAAACCAAACCTGTTTGTTATTTTGGAAAGACTTGCCAGCGAGTGTTTTACGTCGCCTCGTCGTTCAGGTTCAAAAATCGGTGAAAGATCGGTTTTGAGGATGTCGTTCAGGCATGCAACCAGTTGAACCAGGTCTGTTTGAGTTCCCGTTCCCACATTAAAAACATCGCCTTCCAATCGTTCAGGGTGGAGCATCGAGAGCAGATTGGCATGAACGGCATTATCAATGTAAGTGAAGTCTCTCGATTGACTTCCGTCACCGAAAATGATCGGTCGCTCGCCCTGTTTCATGACTTTGGAAAATTTGGCAATCACACCACTGTAAGGGCTGTTAGGGTCTTGCCTTGGCCCAAAAATGTTAAAGTAGCGGAGCGAGACCGTGTCAAGACCCATCGTCTTGCCATAACATCTTACATACATTTCACCTGCGAGTTTTGAAGCCGCGTAAGGTGATAAGGGATTAGGCACCATCGCCTCATGCTTAGGCAATTCATCCGTATCACCATAGGCTGAACTTGAAGCGGCAAAGACCAGGCGTTGGACGGATCCCGACAGTCTTGAGGCCTCAAGAAGATTAAGGGTGGCCGTTGGGCCAGAGACATGGCTTGAAAGTGGCTCTTTCACTGATCGAGGCACCGATGGGATGGCTGCCTGATGTAACACATAAGTCGCATCAGAGACAGCGTTTCGGCAAACTTCAAAATCAGATGCATCGGCTTCAACAAACTCAATTTCAGAGAGAACACCACGAAGATTTTCAAGGTGACCAGTGCACAGGTTGTCGAGCACTCGAACGCGATAACCAGATTCAAGAAGCTTCATTACAAGATGAGAGCCGATAAATCCGGCGCCACCAGTCACCAGAACGAGTTGAGAGAATGATGACATTGTATTACTTTAGGCCTTTGGATAATTCCTGAAACTTCTGATTAATCACTGAATTCGCATAGGGATGCGATGTGATCAAGGCTGCCGTCGTTCGCCCAGGAATCTAGCTGAGCCGGGTCTTTCAGTTGCTGGCCACGCTGGCGATCAACAACGAAAAACCTGGTCGAAATTTCTTCAATGCCGCTCAAATCACCCCAAAGACGTTCAAGCTGTGCGACGGGGAAGACATCTTCCTGGCCAAACCCCCAACGTCTTTTGACTTCCTTGATTGTAACGTAAACCGGCAGTCGCTGGGCAACCGTTCTCACAGCTTCCTCGATC
>JBJTRR010000447.1:0-1996 GCA_046076185.1 bacterium
ATCCAGTTGTGTCGAATATCTCTGATCAACTATCTCAATCCAGCATCTTTCATCAGTCGTGATGTCTGGTCAAAAGCCTCTTTCACCCACGCCTCAATCGCCGAAGGTTCTGGCGAATACTCCAGCTCTATTGACATGACAACATCATTTTCATCAAGACGTAAATCAGCGACTTTTTCTAGATAGGCTGAAAAATCGACGACACCCCGGCCGGGTGGCAAGTCGCCATGAACCCGACCATCACAATCAGAAATGTGAATATGGCCAATATGGCCATTTAAAAGATCAAGCGAAGAGGGTGCCTGGTTTGCCAGCACCATATGAGAAATATCAAGATTGGCTTTAACACCGGGCAATTTTACTTCATCCAGAAACTTTTTCATTTTTGGTACATCATTCAGTAAGGATTCGCGAAAAGGCTCCATCTCCAACACGATCTCAAGCCCCTGATTTGCAGCATATGCGCCAAGATCTTTCAGAGAATCCACGCCCGTTGCCCATTGTTCAGATGGCGGAATAACCTCCCTTTGCCATAAATATTCACCAAGCACCAAAAGCAGGTTGCGGCCACCCAGCTCGGCCACCATGTCAAGATAATTCCGACAACGATCTAAATGAAATCGTCGGACACTGGAATTAAAATCGATCAAACCCAAGGCCACAAAGGCCACGCTGATTATCGGTAATTCCAGATCTAAACAGACATTGCGTATTAATTGACGCTCGTTAGTTGATGTATCGAGTGGATCTGCAAAAATATCAATGAAATCAAAACCGATTTCTTTTGTCTTTTGGGGCCCATAAACGGTGTCTCGACCGGTTTGCGCCCATGCAGAATTGATTAACCCGAGCTTCATTTCATTCCACTCCCATTCACTGTCAATTGCATTTCTGCAAAAACTTCTTTGGGGCTGATCGCACGATGCTCTTTTGCCGACTTCATTACGGATTCACAAAGAGCAATCGATTTTAAATTATCAGTACCATTGATGTCCGGCTCGGCATTTGCCTCCAAAGCAATCATCAGTCCAGCCATTGTACCGGCAAATGCATCGGGAAACCATGCCGTTGACCAATGCGGTGCATGCCATTTTCCTCCATCATGAATAGTGCTGAATTTCAATGTCGATGGTACACGTTCTGGCCAGCCGGGCCAGCCAATCTCTCCCATAGCAAGCCCCTCTGTTCCTTCAATTCGCCACTGAATTGAAATTTCACTTGCAGCGCCTTCGTGCACGGGCCCTGCCCAGACATCGTCCCAAGCTGCAGCCCTTGCCCCGTTTTCATACTCAAGAACATAAAGGTTAAGGCCATCCTCATGCGGAAATTGAGTACGTGGATCCCGTCTGGTGCTTGCAATAACTCTTGTCGGATCACCCAGCCAATAACGAAAGCAATCGAGATGATGAATACTCATAATATAAGTGGCAAGACTTCGTCCATCGCGTGCCCAGTCCATCCAGTGAGGCACGGCCCTCATTTGAATTGTAGCCAGCACCACGTCGCCCAGAATCTTATCGTTCAGAAGATGCTTTGCCACCCGCACAGCCGGGTCGTATCGCATATTCTGATTGACTTGTAAAACGATTCCCTTATCAGCGCATCCTCTGACAATTTTTAAAGCTTCTGATGGCACCATCGCCAGAGGTTTCTGTGCCAGAATCCCGAGTAGTCGGCTATTCTGGGAATTATGCCGCAGCACTCGCCTGATCACTTCAGGCTGTTCAACTGGCGGCACAGCAATGTCAAGAATATTTACGGCAGGATTATCAAGCAATTCTTCAATGCTGTGGCTGACTTTGGCGATATCATGTTTCGCAGCTACAGCCTCTGCTTTCGATAGCGTTCGGGAAGTGATATCAACAACCCGAAAACCGGCTTCGCGATATGCAACAAGATGACAATCCCGCACAATAAAACCTGCACCAATTACACCAATCCCAAATTGAGACCTATCAAGCGGCATCAATGGCAATCTTGAGAGTGAAATCGCTTC
>JBJTRR010000448.1:0-6516 GCA_046076185.1 bacterium
TGTTGCCAGGGAGCCGATCTGGCCTGCCCGGGCGATGGACCGGGCGGCACCGAGGGGGAACGATCGGCCAAGCTCGGCGGGGTCTGTCCAGAAAACGCCGGCCAGCACTCCTCCGGGTTTGCAGGCGGCACGATGATTCAGCAGGGTTTTGAACGAATGCATGGGGTCCCCTGGCCAGGGGGCATTTCCCACGACGACGAGATCGGGCAGGGGGCCTTGCGAATTGCCAGGCCAGCGGAATCGCCGACGTGCCTCGGCTGCATTTTTCAGAGCGACGGTATCAGGTTCGCCAGCGTTCACGCTGAAAACCTCGGCAGAGTGGCGACCAATCACATGACTGATCGAAAGTGTGCCGCCTGGCAACAATCGGGCCGCCCGCGTAATTGCCAGACGCATCGGGTTTTCGTCGGGTGGCGAGCCGAGCAGTCGGGCAGCGTTGCCTTCAAGCCCCTGCTGATGGATCGCCCCGAGTGTGCTGCGGTGGCTGCAACCGGGAAAAACGAGCTTCCAGCCCCCGCCAAAACCGGCCTGAAGGTGCGGCAGGACCGAACCGACAAGGATTCGCAGGTCGGCCCGGGCCACTGGGCCAAAAACCCGCACCGGGATGCCATCGGCCGAATTTCCCAGATCTTCGTATGCGGCCAGATCATCGACCGGCGGGCTGTGACAGGCATACTGGCTGACAATTTCGTCTCCCAGCTTGCGTCTCATGTCTTCCGGAGTGACAGCAGCATGCCGCCCAACACCGAAACTGATGCTGATAGCAGATCGTTCTACACCGGCTGCGGCAAGCCGATCAAGCACCACCGGCAGGCACCAGCGCAGGGGCGACCAGCGGGAAGGGTCGTCAACCACAATGGCGATGCGACTGCCGGGGCCAACACGATTTTCAAGGCGGGGCTGATCAAGCGGAAAATCCAGAACGGTAGATAATTGACTTGTGTATTCAACCTGGCTTAAAAATGCACCTGAAAGATCAGGAGAAAACCCTGAGGACGACACCACGAGACAAGCCGGTGGAGAAAGGTTGGCGAGAGTATCGCCCCAGGGTAGATTCCAATCGTTGTCATGTGTCAATGGAATGCTTGGCATCAATTGACTCAAACGATTTTACCAAGTGAGTCAAGCAGGGCATCAATCTGGCTGTCGGTGCCCACGGTGATGCGCAGGGCGGCTTCGCGGCCCGGGTATCGCATCAGCCGAACCAGGATATCGCGATCTCTGAGGGCGTTATAAACATCGCCTGCTGGTGGACCGCCTTCACACCACACAAAATTTGCCTGGCTGGGCGGCACCAAGTAACCAAGTTCGGCCACACCCGTGGCCAGCCTTGCTCGCGTGGCAAGAATTTTAGCTCTCGTTTCCTGAAGCCACTGCTGGTCTTTAAGTGCCGCCACACCGCCGACCAGAGATAGCATATCGCAATTGTAAGAATCTTTGACCTTGTTCAGCCCGGCAATTATCTCGGGTCTGGCAATGCAGTAGCCGAGCCGCAGGCCTGCCAGAGAATAGCCTTTGGAAAAGGTGCGGGTGACAATCACGTTCTGGTGACTTTTGACAAGTTCTACGCAGTTGGTCTCGGCAAAGTCGCCATAGGCTTCATCGACGACGATCGGGCAGTTGAGCGACTCCGCCAGACGGGCCACCTGCGCCGGTGGCATCACCGTTCCAGAAGGTGAATTCGGGTTTGCGAGATAGAAAATACGAGCGTCTTTCAAGTGTGCGATATCGGCCGGTTCCAGCGACCAGTTCACAGGGAACGCAACAACTTCAAACCGTGCATTTTGCAGCTCGGCCAGCGTTTCATAAAGAATATAGCCCGGCTGGGCTGATGCGATCACGTCGCCTGGGCCGGCAAAGGCACGTGTCAGTATGGTCAGTATATCGTCAGAGCCGTTACCGGCCATGATCCAGTCGGGCTCAACACCGTGCAGATCGGCAGCGGTGTGGCGAAATTCATTGCCCACCGGGTCATGGTAAAGCCGCAATCGCCCTTCCAGCAAAATCGGCATCATGGCCTCAGCCACCTTTGGGCTGGGCGGATACGGATTTTCGTTGGTGTTGAGCTTGATGAATGTGCGGTCGCGTGGCTGTTCGCCCGGCACATAACCAGTCATGGCATCAATATGTTTGAGAAAATAGCTCATGATTCTGTCGTGAAATATGTTTTGTGAAATGGATGTCAGAATTGGCTGTGATTAATGTGCCGGAGCCTTGCTGGCAAGCTTTGCAAGGGCATCGCCGGTGACACGCTGCACAGTCCACTCGTCCATTGGCAGGGCACCGAGCGAGCGGTAGAACTCAATGGCAGGGCTGTTCCAGTCGAGCACCGACCACTCAAACCGTCCATAATCACGCTCGACGGCAATTCTGGCAAGTGTCGTGAGCAGGGCCTTGCCAATCCCCTTGCGGCGATAGGCTTCACGCACATAAAGATCTTCGAGATAAAGCCCTGGCTTGCCCAGAAACGTGCTGAAATTGGTGAAATAGAGAGCAAAACCGGCGGGCAGCCCTGACCATTCGGCCATAATCGCTTCACACGCTGGTCGTTCACCAAAAAGGTGCTGGCGGAATTGGTCGGCGGTTGCTACGAACTCATGTTCCAGTTTTTCAAAAATGGCCAGTTCGCGAATGTGATCGACAATCGTCTGGCAGTCGTTGGGCGTGGCAGGACGGATGCTCAGGCTCATTATTGATGTTCCTCAAATCTGGCCTTCAGTGCGTATCGTGACACTTGCCTTGTGGGCCGTCAGCCCTTCCACATCCGCCAGATGCGTAATCTGAGGCGCGATTTGCCTGAGGCCAACAGGTGTCAGGTGAATCATGCTGGTGGTTCGCAGAAAGTGATTGGCCGTCAGCCCGCTGGCCCATCGGGCGGTGGCCCCAGTGGGCAGAACATGCGATGGCCCGGCGGCATAATCGCCAGCAGCAACGGGAGTGTCGTGCCCCAGGAAAATGGCCCCGGCATTTGTCAGGCGTTCGGCGAATTGCAGCGGATCGGACGTCGATACATGCAAGTGCTCAGGAGCCATGAGGTTCGAAAGATTTATGGCCTCGACGGCGTTGGCTACGCGAATCAGGGCCCCGTATTGTTCCAGTGCATCGCGGGCCAGGTCGCCGCGTGAAAGGGCGTTCAGTTGGTTTTCCAGGGCTTCAGCCACCTGTTCAATCAATTCTGGCACCCATGTGACCAGCAGTGACGAGCCGGGCGAATGCTCGGCCTGGCTGATCAGATCAGCCGCGATATATTCGGGCCTTGCGGTTTCATCGGCAATCAGCAGCACTTCGCTTGGCCCGGCAATGGAATCAATATCTACCTGCCCGTAAACCGCTTTTTTGGCCAAAGCCACAAAGAGATTGCCTGGGCCGACAATTTTATCGACCGGCGCTATCCCCTCAACGCCGAAGGCCAAAGCCCCGACCGCCTGGGCACCGCCAACGCAATAAACTTCTGTCACGCCCAGCAGGTGGCACGCCGCCAGCAATTCACGGTTGTATCAACCAAAAGTCGTGGGTGGAACTACCACGGCAATTTCCTGTACGCCGGCTGCCTGGGCAGGCACAACCGTCATGATCAGGCTGGAAGGATAAGCCGCCGCTCCGCCGGGGATACACACACCGACACGATGCAGGGGGCGATATCTCAGCCAGATTTTGCCATCGATGGCTGTCAAAGGCTTTGAATCGCTATGCAGAATCGACTTCTGAAAGGCCAGAACATTGGCTTTGACCTGCTCAATCGTCTTGCGATACTCAGGCGAAACGGCTGCGGCCGCGGCCGCCATCTCATTGGCGGAAACCCGCATGGTCTCGGGTGTAAGTTTTGCACCGTCAAGCTGTTCGGTGTAATGAAGCAGTGCTTGAAGGCCCTTCTGGCGGATTTCGGCCAGAATGAAGTCAACCACGGCAACAGGGGCGAGGGGTTCGCCGAAGACTTTTTTAGTCAGTTCTCGGCCGCGGGGGCTGACAATATCGCCCCGGGGCGAGAGACTTCGACGCAGATTCTCAAGATGGGCCAGCCCTTCGTCGCGGTTGGTCGTCAGGTCAAGTCGTTTCAGGTTTGGCAGGCTATTGGCTGGCGATATCATTGCGAGACGGACTTATCTCAGGTTTCAAGCGGAAATCACTAATATAAGGATAATCTTTAGAGCGAAATTTGAAAAGAAATATGCAAGTTTTGCCCCATCCTTGCGTTTTTGAGCTATAAGCGGTTAGGAAATGGCAAATCAGCCAGTGCATTGCAGGGGAAGAGCAAAATGAGCGACCAGAATCGAGAACACGGAGCGAATCAACTTTTAGCGGGTTTCATTTCGTGGCTGACCCAGCCATGGATGCTGGTTTGCCTGACTTTTCTTGCTTTTGCCGCGATGAATCATGGCCTTGGGCTTCGTTATGTGCCTACTGAGCTTGACCTTAACGTGCAGGAAAAATTGATGCTCGTGCAGCAGTCGCGTGGGCTTATTGATCATGATGCGGTCAGCCGGTTAGACAATTTACTGCAACAAAATGGCTGGGTTGACGAGATAATTCATTAACCGTGACCTGTGATAAGTCGTATGACGACGCACGTGGGCAATCGTGCTTTTGCAGCGATTCGGTTACACAAACTCATTTAGTTCAATGACTTGAAGAGATCGATGAATAGCTCGGTTTATCCGGAACAGCAGGGCCGTTTAATTCTCTTACTGAGTAAAAAGTGGGCAGGCACGCTTGCTGCGGTTTCGCGAGCCAGACTGCTTATTCAAGGTCTTCCGAAACACGTCGAATTACTCGACTGACGAGAATTAAACGGCGCTGTTCGGCACTGGAATCTGGCTACCATTTATTTCTCAGGTTCACAATTCTGTGAGTAATCGATCTGGACAGATTCTGAAATTCGGTTCTGATGGATTTCAGTTCGAATTCGCAACGCGATTGCAACTGGCCAGACTGTGCAATTTGTCATGGAAGTCAATACGGTCCATAATCTTACGGTATGTTCTCTAGAGCCCTCGCCAAGGCGTGAAGCTCTGGGTGTTTTTGTCTGCCTGGTGTTTCTCAGTTGTCTGTTTCACGCTCCAAGCCTTTTTTTTCCTGACCGATTCATCTTTTCGCCTATGGATATCGCCGGTCGTCAGCTGGAATTCGGCGGATCGCCTGAATTTGAGCCTGCGAATCGTTTGTTGATCGACCCGGTATTACAGTTTCATCCTTGGGATCTCTGGATTCAGCAGGAGTTTTCGAGCGGCAGATTTCCGTGGTGGACAAGCCTGTCCGGCTCAGGTGCGCCATTTGCTGCCAATGGCCAGAGCCGGCTTTTTGATCCTCTGCATCTTGTTTTCTTGCAGTTGCCTCTTCCTTGGGCGTGGGCGGCTGAATCGTCAGTGCGTTTTATCATTGCGGGTTATGGGTTCTACTTGCTTTGCCGGCTGCTTGGCTTGGGTGCGATTGCATGCTGGTTTTGCCCGCTGGCTATCAACCTGACCGGTTTTTTTACGCTCTGGCGGCAATACCCGCTTGTGGCCACCGGGTCGCTTTTGCCCTGGCTTTTGTGGTCTTCTCTCAGGCTCAGGCTGCATTTTTCAATGGGGCGGTGGGCAGGATGTGCAGTCGTTTCCGCCTGGGTGATTGTCTCAGGCAATATACAAGTTGCTGCAATAGAAATGGTTATGGCATTCGGTCTGTCGCTATTTGCCATTCAGAAAAGTAAAATATCATATTTGTCAGAACGTATATGGCATCCTCAATTGCCGGCGGTGTCGGCAGTGTCATCGGCTTTGATTTGTGGTGTTCTGGTTTCAGCACCGGCCTGGGTCAGCCTTTGGGGCTACCTTCAGGAAAGCCCGATCTTGGCCGACAGAGTTGCCGAGCACTCTGCCGGTGGCCGCGGATCAACGGCCCGCTGGGCCGACTTGCCATGTCTGGTTTCGCCATTTTTCTATGGCAGCGAAAGGCAAGGCGATGCCAATCTTCATAAGTCGATTGGAGCCAGCAATATAAGTGAATCTGCCAGTGGTTTTGTCGGCCTCACGGGTTTGATTCTGATTTTATCCGGCTGTTTTACCAAAAAGAAAACACATCCTGATCAGGTTCGTATGAAATTTGGCTTTTTCGCAATATTTTTATTGTCTTTCTGGGTTGGCTATCGTTTGCCGCCTGTGGTTTGGCTTTGGCCCAGACTACCGTTACTGAGTGTGATCGACCCTCGCCGGTTTCTCGTTGGAATGCCTCTCGCAGGCCTGTTGCTTGCAGGACTTGGGCTGCAATCCTTAGCCAGTGGGCAGGTATCAGCCATGTTTGATAAGTGGCTGCCCCGATTGATTTTGCTGCTAGCTATCGGGCACCTGATGGCGGCAACGCTGCCTTTTGCTTTCTCAGAGAAAATTGAAATGAAGGCGGCGGCTCATTACGGGCAATCGGTCGAACCGGGGCCAGAACACAGGGCAATCGTGCAGCACCGTGTTCAAAATCAAATGCATGCCATCACGCACGCATGGCCACTTTATGTAGTGGGTCGGTCGCTAGTCTGTCTTCTGG
>JBJTRR010000449.1:0-1016 GCA_046076185.1 bacterium
CCTCTAAAATCAACCAGACCGGATGCACCCACATCCGGCCGATTATTTGCCATGGATTCAACCGAAATCAGGTGGTGGCATACATGCCAATGGTACGTATGATCATATCAAGATCATTTGCCACAACAACTGGCCGGTTGGCAAAGCCTGCCCGCTTCACGCCACGCGAGCCCAACACCTTTTCAAATTGATCCTGATCCGACGAATGATAGGCCACTGTCACCGTCGGGTCTTTCAGCTGGTGCCCTGTCAAAATGCACACCACGCGGTCGCCGGCAGCAATCACGCCCTGCTCTCTCAGCAGTTTTGCACCTGCCACACTGGCGGCCGATGCCGGCTCGCAGCCCAGCCCGCCGGCACCCACCTTCGCCTTGGCGTCAAGTATGTCCTGGTCGCTCACCTCACGCACCACGCCATCGCAAAAGTCAAGAGCCCGCAGGCACTTCTTAAGATTCACCGGCCGGTTGATTTCAATCGCGCTGGCAATGGTGTCGGCCTTCAGGTGGGCTTCATCAAGCTGGTGGTAATAATCGCGGATCACATCCGGGTCAGGCAGGCCATTTCGCCACGTAAGACCATGCTGGCTAACGAGTTGGTCAAGCGTGTGAGCACCCGATGCATTAATCACCGCCAAGCGAGGCACCCGGTCAATCAGGCCCAGGTGCTTCATCTCAATAAAGGCCTTGCCAAAGCTCGATGAATTGCCCAGATTTCCGCCCGGAACGACAATCCAGTCAGGCACTTCCCAGCGCATCGCTTCCAGAATCCGGTACATGATCGTCTTCTGACCCTCAAGCCGGAAGGGATTCACCGAATTCATCAGATAAATGCCAAGCTTGCCCGACACCTGTCGCACACGTTCCAGCGCGTCGTCAAAATCACCCACAATCTGAATCGTCAGGGCACCATGGTCAAGTGCCTGGCTCAGCTTGCCGTAAGCAATCTTGCCCGAGCCAATGAAAATAATCGCCTTAAAGCCATAGGTGGTTGAAGAACAATAAACGGCCAGCGAGGCC
>JBJTRR010000450.1:0-2231 GCA_046076185.1 bacterium
CCGGTCGGCTTGACACCAGGGCCGGCGGGCCATCGGCTGAATTGACCGACAGCAACACGAGGCGCACGATTTACGGCTATGTCAGCCGGCACCGCCTGAACGAGCTGCTGCGGCTTTTTGACTTTCCCGACCCGAACATCACGGCCGGTGAACGCACCGTCACCACGGTGCCGCTACAGCAGCTTTTTGTGCTGAACAGTGAATTCATGATCACCCAGGCGAAGGCCTTTGCCGGTCGTCTGCAGAAGGAGGCTGCCGGCGATGAAGAGGCGCGAATCAGCCGGGCCTTCATGCTGCTTTACGGGCGTAAGGCAGAGAAGGCCGAGCTGCAAGCCTCTCTGGACTTTTTGAAGATGGCCGCGACTGAAAAATCAGGCGACCGGCTTTCGCCTCTGGAACAATTCTGCCTGGCGATGCTGGGCACCAATGAACTGGTTTATGTGGACTAATTGCCATGATCGAGACAGATGTCAAATCAGCATTGCCATTTATGAATCGCCGCGACATGCTCAGCCGCACGGCGGCCGGTTTCGGCATGGTGGGTCTGGCGGGCATGTGTGCTGCCGAAACGGCGGCCACGGCAACGAACCCGCTGGCGCCACGGCCCAGCCATTTTGCCCCTCGTGCCAAGCATGTAATCTTTCTGTTCATGAATGGCGGGCCTTCGCATGTTGACACATTTGACCCCAAGCCCGAGCTGAAAACTCAGGCTGGCAAGCCGGGGCCGGGTGGTAAATATCTGCCATCGCCGTTCTCGTTCAGTCGTCAGGGGCAAAGCGGGCTTGAAGTCAGCGAGCTTTACCCGCATGTGGGCAAGTGTATCGACGACATCTGTATAATTCGCTCGATGTACACCAGCACGCCGAACCACGAGCCTGGGCTGCTGATGATGAATTCAGGTAATCAGCAGCCGATTCGGCCCTGCATGGGGTCGTGGCTGACTTACGGCCTGGGGTCGGAAAATCAGAATTTGCCGGGTTTTGTCGTGCTTTGCCCTGGCAAGCCGGTGGTGGGCCCGGCCCTTTGGTCGAACAGCTTTCTGCCTGGCATTTATCAGGGCACGCATGTGAACAACTCACGGCTTGACCCTGATAAGGTGATTGGGCATCTGCGAAATGACTCGCTTTCCGGCACATCGCAGCGACGAATGCTGAATTTTCTGCAGCAGATTAACGAGCAGCATCGTTCTGCCCGGCCGCAGGATGGCCAGCTTGAGGCCCGGATTCAGTCGCTTGAGATTGCTTATCGCATGCAGGGCGAAGCGCAGGAGGCCTTTGATATTCGTCGCGAGTCAAAGGCGACACGCGATCTTTTTGGCCAGGGCGAATTTGCGGATGGTTGCCTGATTGCCCGCCGGCTGGTGGAACGCGGCGTGCGCATGGTGCAGCTTTACTATGGGGCTGGGCAGCCGTGGGACGCGCATGGCACGATTATGGATCACAAACGCGATGCCCTGAAGAGCGACCAGCCGATTGCAGCCCTGATCAACGATCTCAAGGCCCGGGGGCTGTTTGACGAGACTCTGATTTTGTGGGGGGGCGAGTTCGGCCGGACCCCGACAGCACAGGGCGAGATGGGGCGAAACCACCATGCCACAGGCTTTACCGTCTGGCTGGCTGGAGGCGGCGTGAAGGGTGGCCTGGCCTATGGTGCGACAGACGAGCTGGGCGTGCATGCTGTTGAGAACCGCATGAGCGTGCACGACCTGCATGCCACAATTCTGCACCTGATGGGCATTGACCACGAAAAGCTGACTTATCGCTATTCGGGCCGCGACTTCCGCCTGACCGATGTTCATGGCATTGTGAATCGCGACATTATTGCCTGATGATGCCAGGCGGTCGTTGCCATCGGGCTTGCGGCAAGTCTTTTTATGAGGCTATGATTGGTTCTGTAGCTTTTCCAAGGCATTGTTTATGTGCGCCAGTTGTGGCTGTTACAGATTTAGGGTATGGATAGATAAAATGGATATCGACCCGGCTAATTTTAGAAAATACTTTCGACTAGAATTATAAAGATAAATAATTGCTTATGACTAATTCTTCGTCTGACTTGAGTCTTTGTAGTTATAAATTGTTGGCGAATTTCTAAGGATTAGTCAGGAATCAACTTCTGCTTTTTGAACAGTTATGTTATGAATTCGACCTGTGCCAGGATCACAAGCATGGAGGTCGGCATGGAAGCCTATCGTCCCGAAATCGAGCAGATGATGAAGCGACATTTTCAGTCTC
>JBJTRR010000451.1:0-2724 GCA_046076185.1 bacterium
GTACGGTTACGATTCCGGGAACCAGTTCGGTGTGGCGAATTGCCGTGAATTCCATTTCGCCGGGTGGATCGATTATCACAGGTGGTGATCTGGATACGCTGAATGTTTATAACGGTGCAATTTTTGATGGCGGAACCGGGCTGAAGATCGGTCGTGACCTGAACTGGATGACCGTAAATAACAACTTTGAATTCCGCAACGGCGCGAATTTTATCGTGGGTCGAGACATTGGCCTGAACACGCAACCTGCCAAGGGAACATCGCCCGGTGGTGCCGGAATTTATGTCGGCGGCAATACCTATATCGGGCCGAACAGCACGATGCAGGTGGGCCGGTCGGTTGATAACACGTATCTGACTCAGGGCCGGTTTGACGGCATAAACCACGTCTCAGTGCCTTCAGGCAGTGGAAATATCATCGCCTACGGCGGTTTTTACCCCACACTCTGAGCCTGATCATAAATAAGAAGCGACTGGCAACAGGCTGGCAATGTTCCGGCCTGTTGCCATTTCCATTTATTTTTTCTTGCTGGCTTTGCCGGTCGATGGTGGCGAGATTTTCTCAAGTTCCTTTTGAACATCGGCGGGTGAAGCTGCTTTGCTTTCGCCACCAGCCGGGGCAGGGGTGGAACCACCACCGCTACAGCCCGATAATGAAATGACAAATGCCATAAGAATTAACCGAATCACCGGTCGTTGCATGAAAGTGCTCCATTTTTTGGTTTCAGTCAACAAAAAAGCCGGGCGATAAATTTTCGACCGGCTTTCTTGTCATAGCGACATTGTTATTTGTATTGCGGAAAAACGCAATCAGGGAGATTCAGGCAGATCGACCTGAGTTGCTCCCAGAATTTCCTTTGATTCATCGTCTTGAATGAAGGCGACAAGTGCCAGCTTCTTAAGGTCGATAGCTGGCTTGGTTCCGAAGAATGGACGGTTCTTTTCAAAGTCGCTGACATACTTCTCAATGTTTCCGCGGACTTCGTTCAAATTGATCTTCATGCTGTGCTGAAGTTCACCGGCTTTGTCAAGCGAGAGGCCTTCGGCACCGCCGGGCATGGCCCGAACCACATGATGGTGAAAGCGGAGTTTGTTGCTGCCGATATACTTGACAACTTCTTCCGTCAGCACGAATCGCAGGCGAGGCTGAGCCTTTTCACCCGGTTTTTTGCTGGTCTTGGCCGAGGCCGAAACTTCGATGCTGTCGCCCTTGCGGGTGGCCTTCAAGTCAACAGTCGCAACCGGCTTTGTTTCCAGAATCGGGCTGATTGCTGCCTGATACTGCTTATATTTGCCTTCTGAACCGCCCATCGATCCACCACCACCGGCTTCGCTTTTGCCGTTAAAGATGGTTGTCGGTGTGCCGCGAATCAATTCGCCGTAATATTTCTGGCGGACAACGGTGTCGTTGTTCGTCAGTGGGTCAGGGCCCGGAATATGCAGGTGATATTGCAGCAGAATCACATTATTGTGGCTGTAAGTGTCGGCCAGAGCATCAAATCCGACATCGGCAGCCACGCAGGGCGGGCACTGGGCACCGGTGAAGAGCTCCAGCACAACGGGCCGGGCATCCTTCTTTTCGGCAACCTTGGTCGGCTTGAATGGCGGAACGGTTTTGTGATAGTTCTCGTCGAGCTTGGTTTCATAAGTATCAAGCCTCTTCTGAACGGAATTGGCCAGATCGGTCTTGCCCAGCGTCCGGGCCGTCTCGGCCAAAATCGCGGCAACTTCCGCCTTTTCTTCAATGTTGGCTTCTTCCGTCAGTGATTTATCTACATCCTGGGCCAGGTCAAGCAGCACATTGGCCGCTGCTTTCTTTTTGCCACGGAGTGATTTGACGACCGTCGTTCTGGTCTGGTTATACCAGTCATCTCCATATTCTTTGGCTGATGTGAGCCAATTGTTAACCGCATTCTTCACCTGCTCTTCTGACATCTCAGCCTGGTCAGCCAGATTCATGAGCTGTGAATAAACCGTTGAAACATAAGGCTTGCCATCATACTTTTTGATCAATCCTTCCAGGGCCATGGCTATATCTTTAGGCGCCTTGGCTGGCTGACCCTGTGTCGGGCGGATCAAAGCGATCATTTCGGTCATCACCTGGCCCGACTTCATGGCAGCCACCTGATCTTCTTTGGTTGGCTGAAGCTCGGCGGCATACTTTGTACCACGAAATGTGAACGTGCCTTTGATGGCACCATTCTTGGTGGCCTTGCCTTGGAATGAGTTGGTTCCGACAGGAGTCTTGATCTCAATTGAGACCGCTCCGTCCTTGTCAGTCACCTTGCCCAGAGTCGCATCCGGGAAAAGCTGTTTCTGGGCACTTACCAGCTTGCTCTTGTCGCCGGCAACGTCAACAATCGCAAATTCATCTTCGCCAAAAGCCAGAACGACAATCTTCTGACGACCTTCCACCGCCCATCCGAGCGATGCACTTAAAAACATGCCGGCAAGGGCCAGCAACATGGGGCGATACCGAATCATGGGGGTAAACTCCTGGGAGAATATTGGTCGGGTGGCCTGCTATTGATGAGTTTCAGATCAGCGGTGAGAGACCCGGCAGCTTGAATTGACCTGAAACTCGAACTTCAGGTATATCACTTGTATAAGAGTTTAATTAACTGGCGGTTACATGACAAGCAGAGGCTACTCCCGATTCAATCAAGTTACCAGCAGACACATCATAAACCTTATGTTTTCTGATGAGATTCTGGCCGGCGGATGG
>JBJTRR010000452.1:0-2037 GCA_046076185.1 bacterium
CCCAGCGATTTTCAGCAAGGTTATGCTGGGTCTGGACAAAGATCGAACCGCTGATCTGGCGTGCGTCCAAATGCAATTTTAAATCCTCAGGCAGATAATCACGCCTGATCGATTGTAATTGAGGGTTATCGAGCCATCCATAATCAAATGGCTGCGAAAGTTGCCAGAAATGCTGATGGGCGTCGATCTTCTCCATTTGTCAGTGATATTTCAATCCATCCGCACACCAATAGATAGCAAAATATTGGCATATCGCTGCCGGTCAGCCGTCTGAATCGTCAACACATGGTCAACCGTGGCCACGGCATCGTAAAAACTCCATTTTTCAATAGGCTTGAGTTCAAGACCAAGGCCGGCGTCTTTAATGATCCTGCGATAGTCGTCCCAGACCGGAGGGTCTGCATCAAGTGCATACGGGTCATCCTTCGTGTACATCATGGTATTGATCTCTTCAATCGGCACAGCAGAAAGAACCGCTTCCAGGGCCTGAGAACAGGAAATCACGCCGGGCATCAGATTCATGCTGATCACCTGGGCGTTGGGGCCTTTTTTGCTTGAGGCTGGGTAGTTGCCATCGGCAATCAGAATTTTACCGTGATGACCAGCCTTGCCGATAATTTCATTAATCTGCGGGTGAATCAGGCGATGCTTGAGCATGTGTTTATCCTTTGATCAGGTGAGACTTCCACGTCAACGCGGAAAGTATTTTTGAAAGCTGTTGATTGTCGTCTGAGCCGCCTTGAGCGAATCAGGCCAGGGAAGCGCTTCCGCCGATGCGTAACCGGAATAACCAATTTCTCTCAGTGCCGTTGCAATTTCAGCAAATGCAATATGACCATCACCGGCCGGGCGGCGGTTGGAATCGACAAAATGCACATGGCCGATTTTATTTCCGCCCAGCCTTATTGCATCTGCAATACTCACTTCTTCAATATTCATGTGAAAAAGGTCGGCCAGCAGTAGAACATTCTTTGTGCCAAGCCGCGAGAGCAACGAAAGACCCTCTTCAACTGTACGAGCCAGATTGGTCTCGTAGCGGTTAAGCGGCTCAAAAATCAGTGGCACCCGATGGGACGATGCGAATGAACCAAGTTCTTCCAAAGCGTCCGTCAGATAGCCTAAAGCGGTAGCCTGATCAACACCGTTGCCCCAACGGCCCTGCATCGATCCGATAATTGCCGGTGCGTGGTTCACTGCTCCAGCTTCTATCATCGACTTAATGAAATCAATGGCTTTACGTCGGTCAGTTTCAACAGGCATGGTCAAATGCAACTGGTGCTTCACCCAGCCTGCCCCTGTGCCAACGGCGGCCAGTTTCAGGCCATGGTCAGCAAGCAGTCCGGTGGTTTCAGAGGCCTGTAAAACATCCGGGCCAGGGGCGAATATTTCAATCGCATCAAATTGCAATTCTCTGGCTTTGGCACAAGCCCCGGCCAGATCATCCCAAAAGACAAATGGCCCGCCACGGGCTTCATTGACAAGGCTGACTGTTACGCTGGATCGAATCATAATTGCATTTCCGTTAATGATTATTCCTGTGGCAATTTCGTATGAAGCACTTCCACAAGTCGTTTGGGCTCGTGGCCATAGATTGCTTGAAATTCAGCGATTGTTGGCTCAATACGCACTTTCAATTTGGCGTCATGATTAAGCGTAATATTTTTCAGAAGATGCTTCTGAAATGGGTTACGAAAGCGATCAAAAGTCATGTCGGCAAACTCGGCCACACCTTCGACGCGTGACACAAGTGCCGGAACAATTTCTTCAAATACAACATCACGGCACCAGCGATTGGCCGCACGGTCGCCCATTACCTGCTGAACCGTTTCAAACCCGTGCCCATAAAATCTGGCTGTCATGGCGGTGTGAACAGCGTTTAAGATACGAACTTTACGCAAAAAGAAAGGAGCAAGGTCATCAACGACATGTATAAATGGATTGCTGAGAATCGGCGGATTACCACGATTTGGCCGCTGAATTGCAAGCAGGGCGTAAGGCTCAACCTGAATCAACATTTTGTCAGATGCTGCCAAAGGA
>JBJTRR010000453.1:0-1515 GCA_046076185.1 bacterium
ACAACCACGCCGGCGTTGGTAATGTGCGGTCCAGAGGGTATCGACGAGAGATTGGCGTTGGTTTCGTTGGCCCCATAGCCAGTCACAACCACATTCGCCCCCAGCGAGCTGATGGTGCTGGTGGCAGTGGTATTGGTGCTGTAAACCAGCACACCCTGCCCCTGAACAACACCACCCGAAAGATTGTTATAGCCATAGCCTGTGATACTGATTGTGCCTGTGGTGCCGCCGATGATCCGGCCACCGTTGACCACCGCCACGCCCTTGTTCTGATAAGTGGAGCAAGGGCCAATGCCACCGCGGGCGGCGATGGTCGTCTGCCCGTTGCCGAGTGTCTGGATCGTGGCGTTATTTACCGTCAGCCCCGAGTTGGCAAAGACTTTCGGCGTGGCCTGCGTGTTGATGTTCATCAGCAGGCTGCCATTGTTCATCGTGAGCGACGAATTGGCTGACATCGTGACGGAACGGTCGGTCACGATCGAAAAGTTATTACCGCCCGAAAACGTGGTGTTGCCGGTAAAGGTGATACAGCCAGACATGCCAGGCGCGGTGGCATTGGCGATGGAGACATTGAAATTGTCGGAATAGCTGTTGGCACCGCTGTTGGCAAAGTTCACCCCGGTGTTATTCGCCGAACGAAGGATAGTGAACGTGCTGTAAGTGGCCAGACTGGCGACGTTGGCGGTGAGCGTGGCACCAGAAACCGAGGCAATGCCCGTGCCTGTCCAGTTACTGCTTGAGGGACTTAAAGTGAAAAGGTAAGACAAACCCAACGAAGTGACAGTGAGGTTCTGGTTCGGCACATCCAGCCTGATGATCAATTCCGTGCCCGAAGCGGAATAGCTGGCCAATAGCTGCCGCTCTTCCAGCAGGTCAAGCAGGGCTTCCTTCAAAAAATGCTTCTGCTTGCGAGTGACTTCACCCCGGCGCATGGCCCTGGCGGAGACGTACGACGAAAAGAGCTTCTTGAAGAAAGTCAGGCGGCCTGGCATGGTGATAGTTCCGAGGGGTGTCTTCGATTGATCAGTAATGCGATTGACTTGGTTGCTGTTCTAAGGCTTAGTGTCTGTTGGCTTTAGCCGAGACGTTGCGAGATCAGGTGCGTGTCAGCGGCTGTCAAAACACCGCGAGGCAAAGACCGGGTTTAGTCGTTCAGAATGTGTCGCGATTCATACTGCATTCTGGCGTATCGTATTTATTTGTATTGACTTGTGTTGCATTCGCCAGCGGCGGTTTTCAGTGACAGGTTTCGAAGAATGGCCTATAAAGGCGATTCGCGCATGAATTAAGACGGAGTGACCCAATTTTTGGAATTTACGATAAAAACTGCCCCATTTCAACAGAGAAATACTGACATGGATCAAATGAAACGAAACATTTTGTGAAACAGCTTGAAGAAGGCTTTTTACGCCACGAGGGCCGTGTTTCCAAAAAACAACGCGACCATAAAGCCCAATGGGGGCGGGGTTGGAATCAGTCAGATGGAATGCCTGGCCAAGATCAGGAGATGATCAC
>JBJTRR010000454.1:0-1016 GCA_046076185.1 bacterium
CTGAAAGTTCTGCCGAAATTTGCCGAATGCAGCCCCATTCGCCACACGGCCAACAGCCTTTTTTCAAACATAAAAGCCCTCGCAACCGGTCTTTCCGGTATTCATGCGGCAACAACCGCGACTTTTATTGATTGAATCCCGTGACGGTCGTCACGAGCGGCTGGTAGAACTCACTGACAAACTGAATACGAAAAACGGGCCCAAACGTGACAGAAAATCAGGAAAATGAGCGAAAAAAAATTTTGGCGTAATCGTTTATTGAATTCGACTCTAATGCTTTTACATGAAATTCCTTGAAAATACTTGCTTGCAGCCATGCATGCATGAAGCTGTAAAAATAAAACCCTGCCGGTTGGGGCAGGGTTTAGCAGAAATGAGATTCTGGATTTTGGTTACTTGACTCGTTCGAGATACTCGCCAGTGCGGGTATCGACTTTCACCCGGTCGCCCACCTTCATGAAGGGTGGAACCTGAATGACCAGGCCATTTTCGCAGGTGGCTTCTTTATACTGATTGGTAGCCGTGGCACCTTTGATTTCGGGTGCGGTGTCAACGATTTCATATTCCATCGAGGCGGGAATTTCCACCGAGACGGCTTTATCGTCAATATATTTCACCATAACTTTGGTGTTGGGCACCAGAAAATTCATCGATGTGCCAAGAATATCCTGGTTCAGCGGGAACTGATCATAGGTCTCCATGTCCATGAAGACGTGCTCATCGCCCTGGCCGTAAAGGTACTGGAATTCTTTGGTTTCGACAAAAGGCACTTCAAGAGTGTCAGCCGATCGGAACCGCTTTTCAACGGTCGAGCCGCTTTTGAGACTCTTGAGCTTCGTTTGAACCATCGCACGCAAATTGCCAGGCGTGTGGTGCAGAAAGTCAACCACCACAAAATTTACGCCTTCAATCGTCACCACCATGCCACGGCGAATGTCGTTGGCCTTGATCTGAGCCATGATTACCCTGTCTCAACTAGTGATTTGTTCAAGTGGTTGGGTTGATTCGCCTTGCCA
>JBJTRR010000455.1:0-1303 GCA_046076185.1 bacterium
CTGGTCGCCTTCGCCACCGCAGCCGCTCACCTTCAGTGCCAGCACGGCTATGAAAAGGCAAAGCACCGAAAAACGCTTGTTAGCAATTGAGTTCATGAAGTTCATTTTGGTTTCTCACCGGGTTTTTTAGACTCATCATACATACTTCTCAAAATAATAACGGAAATCAACGGTTTTGTCAGTATCAGATTGTTTCGGAAATGGATGAGTCAAGAAACCTGCGGTGAAGGATAACGCTTATTTCAGACGTTGCCGTTTAGCCGGAGATAAATCGTCTGGATTAACCTTATTGCTTTTTTTTCCAGATATCAATATCTCCAATACGTATCAGGGGTTCGTAATTCTGCCTGATTTTCTGCTCGATGATTTCAAATTTGTTTTCAATGGGGAAATTCTCGCCACGATCATGCCACACGATGATGGAATTTGATTGATTATCAAGCCCTTCGGCAAATCGGGTTTCGGAACTGCCGGGCACGCCACGCAACCACATAATGCCCTCCCCACAAGGCCAGGTGGTTAGTCGCCCCGTCATGCCGTTTATCGCCGGGAAGGGATGCGAACGTAAAAAATTACCTACAGTTGTCTGGCTGGTGGTATTTTGCCTGATGTAGGCCAGTGTGTTCTGATAATCAGACCATCGATAGCTAAATATCATTGCGCTATCTGTCGAAAATGTATGATTTGTGCCCAGAGGTTTCTGTGCCATCGGCTGCCATCGAGCCAGTGAAACCATCGCCTGCCCCGTGGCTTTAAAACCGGAATAGACGGGCCATGCCGGAAAATAGATATAAACCCAGAATCCAATGATTGCCAATTTCAAAAATGGGCTGAGTCTTGCAGAATTTATGAATTGGCCAAATACAATGGCAGCACAAACCGCTGCGATCATCTCGAAGGGAATATGCGTGTATTCGTGTCGCACCGGGCAGGAAGGCATATACAACAGAAATGAGCCAAATGCAATTGCCCATGTCAAAATGATATAACGAAATTGATCATCTTTCCACTTCACGGTTATTAATAAAATCATTCCTGTGAAAGCCGTAAATGTGATGTTGCGGTTAAGCTGATCATAAATCAATTTGCCGAACCTGGCTTTTTCATTCGATTCATAACTGCCCTTGGTTAACTCGGCAATGAAAGTTCTTAAAAAATCGTCGAGCATGCCAAAAACCAGAAGAGGCAGCCAAAGTATAAGCGAAAAGCACAGGAAATAAGATAAAAACCAAATGAAATTTCGTTTCCTGATTTCCAGTAGAAGATCAGGGGCAAAAAAGATCGCCCAGAAAATGGCTGGAAA
>JBJTRR010000456.1:0-3433 GCA_046076185.1 bacterium
CCTTGACTTAAAAATAATTTAACCCGACCGGCCCACAAAACCCATAACCTATAGTTGTTATTCATGTTACGATATTTCGGCCAAACAATTAACATTGTTTTGCGCATGACCGAATGTGCATAATAATGAAGGGAAATGAACCGGGCCGACGCGTGCGACGGGCATGACGAGACGCCTTAACTATTGCTGAAACTGGACTTAAAGTGACAACCAAGGCGGAATTGCTGGCACCGGCGGGTCATTGGGACGCACTTAAGGCGGCCATCGAGAACGGGGCCGATGCCGTCTATTTTGGGGTGGACGCCCACAACGCCCGCGCCCGGGCCGCAAACTTCGACCGGGAGAGCCTTTGCGAGATCATGACAACACTTCACTCGCGCGGAGTGAGGGGTTACCTGACTCTCAATACGCTGATTTTTCCATCAGAACTTGACGACGCCTGCAGCTTGGTGCAAATGGCGGCCAGTGCAGGAGTTGACGCACTGATTGTGCAGGATGTCGGCTTGGCCAGACTGGCCCGATTGATTTGCCCGGAACTGCCCATCCATGCATCCACTCAGATGACCATCACGAGTGCGGCAGGGGTGAGGGCGGCACGCGAACTGGGCTGCGACCGAGTGATTTTGGCCCGCGAGCTGGCGATTGACGAGATTGCGAAGATCCATGGCGAAGAGCCTGAGATGCCGCTGGAAGTCTTTGTGCATGGGGCACTTTGCGTGGCCTATTCGGGCCAGTGCCTGACAAGCGAAGCCCTGGGCGGACGGTCGGCCAACCGGGGCGAATGCGCCCAGGCCTGCCGAATGCCTTATGAAATGCACGTGGACGGGCGAAAGGTTGACCTTGGCGACAAGCAGTATCTTTTGAGCCCACAAGATCTTGCAGCCTATGACCTGATCCCCCGGCTGATTGATTCCGGCGTGGTGAGTTTCAAGGTGGAAGGGCGGCTGAAGTCAGCGGAATATGTGGCGAATGTGACGCAACATTATCGCCGGGCAATTGATGCGTATTTTGCCGGGAAAGATCCAGACTGGTCGCGCGAGGACACGCGACGACTGGAACTCGCCTTTTCCCGGGGCCTGAGCAGCGGCTTCCTGCGCGGGAATAATCATAAGTATCTGGTGCGTGGCAACTTCTCGAACAAACGCGGGCCCCATGCCGGTTTTGTTGAAGCGGTTGACGGCCTGAGCCTGATTGCCCGGCTTCATCTGCCGATCAAGGCCGGCGATGGCGTGATGATTGACGTGGAAGACAACGACCAGGGGCAGTCTCGCGCTGTGGGCGGCCGGGTTTATCGCATTGAACCGCTGGACTCATCCCCCAGAAACAAGAATGATATTCGCGAGAATAAAACAGGCGAATCTGCAAACCCGGCCCATACGGGGCGGGTGCGCATCACCTTCATGCGAGACTCGGTTGATTTTGGCAAAGTCTTATCTGGCCAGGCCATATGGCAGACCGACGACCAGCGGCTGGATAATGAGCTGCGAGAGACGTATTCACGTGGGCCACGGCGGCGGTTGCCCATTGCCATGACAGCCAAAGCCTTTTCAGGCAAGGCCTTGGAATTATCAGCCGGGGTGCCGGAACTGGGCATCACAGCCGATTATCAATCGCCTGACATCTTGAAAACAGCCGAGAAACGACCGGCGGATGAAGCCTGGGTGCGCGAGCATGCCGGCAAGCTGGGCGACACACCTTTTGAACTCATTGAATTACAACTACTTACGGATGGCAAGACACTGCTGCCGGCCAGCCTTTTGAACCAGGCCCGGCGCGAGCTTGCGCAAGCCCTTGCCGCAAAGATCGCCCAGATGGGGCAGGGGCGGGAGGTTCATCACGACATAGTGCCAGCCAGCAATGATCGGTGGGCCAGGCTGCGACGCGAGGCCCGCCCCAGGCAGCCGGAACTGACTTGCCTTGTGCGAAACATGAGCCAGCTTAAGGCATTAGTCGGCTTGGGTATAGAGACCATCTATGCCGATTTTCAGGATATTAAGGAATATCGTGAGGCTTGCCACTGGGCCCATGACGAGGAACTGAAATTGTGGCTGGCGACGCCGCGGATTGAAAAGCCGGGCGAATATAACCTCTTCAAATTTCTGGAGAAGTGTCAGCCGGCAGGTATTTTGGTCAGGAATGCGGGTGGCATTGAATATTGCCGGCAGGCCGGCTTGCCATGGGTGGCTGATTTTTCGCTGAATATTACCAACGGAGCCTCGGCCGAGCATTTCTATCAGCTTGGTGCCAGGCGACTTACTGCCGGATTCGACTTAAATACCGAGCAGCTTTCGGGGCTTCTTGACACTGCCCCCCCTGCCTGGTATGAAGTGGTGATTCACCAACGGGTTGCGATGTTTCATATGGAGCATTGTGTTTTCTGTATGGTGCTTTCGCCGGGTACTGACAAATCAAACTGCGGGCGGCCTTGTGACGAGCATCATGTGCACCTGGAAGACCGTGTGGGGGCAAGGCACACACTGTCGGCTGATGTAGGATGCCGGAATACGCTTTTTAATGCGACGGCGCAGTCGGCGGCGGCGATCATCCCGATGCTGAAGGCGAAGGGTGTGGCAGGCATGAGGCTGGAATTTGTTGACGAACCGGCCGAAGTGCTGCGTGACGTGGTGATCAGTTATCAGTCGGCGATGGCGGGGAAGATTGACAACAAGTTGCTGTGGAAGCGGGTGAAAGCGACGAATCAGTATGGTTTGACACGTGGCAGCCTGCAAATCGTAACCTGACGGGTTTATCAATGGCCCAAAAAAGTGCTATAAATAAGCCATACAGCGATTCATTTTCGATCGGCGCGGGGCCGGGCGGCGGAATGTTCTGAAGACTAGACGGCGGGCGACCAAGTGAGTTCCGAATCGATCGGCATCGGCATCCTGGGCCTGGGCACGGTGGGGCAGGGTGTTGTCAGGATATTAAGCGAGAACAGCTCGCAGGTGGTATCGCGGGCCGGGCGACCGCCGAAACTGGTGGCTGCGGCGGTTCGCGAGCTTGGCAAGAAACGCGACTATCTGCCAGCAAATGTAGAACTTACTGACGACCCGGCCAGTGTTCTGGCCAATCCGGCGGTAGAGATTGTGATCGAAGCAATGGGCGGGCTGGAACCGGCCCGATCGCTCACGTTGCGGGCCCTGCAATTGGGCAAGCACGTTGTCACGGCCAACAAGGCCCTGCTGGCCGAATATGGCGAAGAAATTTTTGAAGCCGCGCGGCAGGCCGGTCGGGCTGTGTGCTTTGAAGCCGCGGTGGGCGGCGGCATACCGATCATTCAGGGCTTGCAGGTGGGCCTGGCGGCGAACCGGATCAAGTCGATATCTGCCATTCTCAACGGCACTTGCAACTTTATTCTGACCGCCATGACACGCGATGGCCTGGCATATGCCGATGTTCTGGCCGAGGCCCAGCGGCTGGGCTATGCCGAGGC
>JBJTRR010000457.1:0-5633 GCA_046076185.1 bacterium
GCCACCTGCCAGCCAGTTCACCAATTGGGAACTGCCATTTGTCGTATGTGCGGAAAAAGATGGATCCACGCTTGATTTTGCAACGAATGAAGGTCTGGAATTTCGCCCGGAGATCCTCAAGAATTATAAACTTATACTTTCTGTGGGGCACGACGAGTATTGGTCGGCCCCAATGCGCGACAGCCTTGAGGCATATATCGCCGGCGGCGGAAATGTCGCCTTTTTCAGCGGGAATTCCATCTGCTGGCAGGTGCGGGCTGAAAACGAGGGCACGGCCCTGACGAGCTGGAAGCAAAATGCCGGCAGCGACCCTCATTTCAAGTCGGGCCAGTTTGCCACGCTCAGCAGCCTTTGGAGCCATCACTTGGTCCAGCGGCCCGAAAACAAACTGACGGGTGTCGGGTTCCTCTTCGGCGGATATCACAAAAGCCACGGGCATTTTATGGGCGGGTCAGGCGGTTATACCGTGCACAGGCCGGGGCATTGGGTTTTTGAAGGTACTGGCATGTTGCAGGGCGACCTACTTGGGTCAAAAGATTCGATTGTCGGCTATGAATGTGATGGCTGTGAATTAACAATTGGACCTGATGGCTTGCCGGCCGCCACTGGTAATGATGGCACGCCGAAGAATTTTGTAGTGCTGGCAACAGCACCGGCAATGTGGCACCCGGACGACGCCTGGTGGTATGAAAAATTTGAGCATGGCCGTCTTGGCGCAGCGGTGCTGGGCACTTACACCTCGGCAGGCGGCGGCACCGTGATTACGGCTGGTTCGACCGACTGGGCGCATGGCTTGCGTGGTGGCGACAAATCGGTGTCCCTAATCACACGCAACATTCTGCAAAAACTTGGGCAGACCAAGCCTGAAAAGCCCTGATACGATTCACCTCAAATTATTTGTGGCAGTCACTTTGAACCAAGAGTTCAAAGTGGTATGCTTTTAGGTTCGGGCCACTGATTTCACTGGTCTGGTGCAAATAAGGCGAGGCTTTTCAGGCTTTTGCCTGAGTCTGGTTTCAGCGAGCAAAGGATAGTCACGTATGGCGATTGCTCTTGGCATAGATATCGGCACATCAGGCACCAAGACGCTGGCGATAGACGAAACTGGCCGAATTCTGGCATTGGCATCGGCAGAATATCCTTGTTCTCACCCGCATCCCGGGTGGTCGGAACAAGACCCTGAACTTTGGTGGCAGGCGACATGCGAGACCATCAAGGCGGTTTTGCATCGTGGGCAGATCAGGCCTGACGAGGTTACGGGTGTCGGTATTTCCGGCCAGATGCACGGCTCTGTTTTCATGAATGAACAGGGTAAAGTCATTCGCCCGGCATTGCTCTGGAACGATCAGCGAACAGTTGCCGAGTGCGACGAAATCACTCGCCTGGCCGGGGGGCGTGAAGCCCTGCTCGGGTTGGTGGCCAACCCGGCGGTTACAGGGTTCACAGCCCCGAAGATCATCTGGCTCAGAAATCATGAGCCTCAGAATTATCAGCACTTGCGTCAGGTGCTTCTGCCCAAGGATTACATTCGCTATCGGCTGAGCGGCACTTACGCCTCAGAGGTTTCCGACGCATCCGGAACGCTTTTGCTGGATGTCAAAAACCGTCGCTGGAGCCATGAGTTAATGTCTCGGCTTGGCCTTGATCCGGCAATTTTGCCGCCATGTTACGAAAGTCATGAAATATCGGCCAAAGTCAGTGCACTGGGGGCTGCCCAGTGTGGCCTTGCGGAAGGTACGCCAATTGCCGGCGGGGCGGGCGACCAACCTGCCTCAGCCGTAGGAAATGGCATTGTGCGGGGTGGTGTGGTTTCAGCCACGGTGGGCACATCGGGTGTTGTGTTTGCACATGCTGACAAGCCGGAATTTGGTCCGGCAGGCGTGCTTCAGGCAGGTTGTCATGCGGTGGCTGGTGCCTGGCACACGATGGGTGTGGTGCTTTCAGCCGGCGGGGCCTTGCAGTGGCTCAGGAACCAGCTTGGCCAGATCGAGATGAACAAGGCACGTGAGCTGGCCATTGACCCTTATGAACTATTGACAGAACAGGCTGCGGAAGTTGCACCCGGCTGCGAAGGACTGGTTTTTCTGCCTTACCTGACGGGCGAGCGGACACCCCACTTTGATGCCTATGCCAGGGCCGGCTGGATCGGCCTGACGGTGCGACATGACCGACGACACATGATTCGTGCGTGCATGGAGGGCGTGACCTTCGCCATGCGTGAAAGCCTTGATCTGGTGCGTGCTTCAGGCGTCGCGATCAACCAGGTGCGACTTTCCGGCGGCGGTGCCCGAAGTCAGTTCTGGCGAGAAATGCAAGCTGACATTTACGGCAGCACATCAGCGACCATCAACGCGGCCGAAGGGCCTGCCTTTGGTGTAGCCCTGCTCGCCTTTGTTGGCACGGGAGTTTATGCCCATGTGCCTGAAGCCTGCGATGCCACTATCCGTGAAGTGGAGCATATCCAGCCTGACTCTGATCGGGCGGCTGCATATAATCCAGCATATGGTCATTACAGGAAGGCCTACCAGGCTTTGAAACCCTTATTCACCGAGATGGCATCGAACTGACGTGGGTCGCAAAAAAAAGACGGAAACGACGACGGATGAAGTCTCCGTAGCAAAGAACTTAAACGCCGCCGGCAGGCATAACCCGGCGCCACAGAGTGCTGCTGCATCTACGCCTGAAGTCGAATTAAACTCACAAGCCAAAGAGTGTTCACCTGAATCGGTGATCCGCATTCGTGGCGCCAGAGAGCACAACCTACGCGGTGTGAATGTTGACCTGCCGCGGGGCCAGCTCATTTGTATGACAGGCGTCTCTGGCTCGGGCAAAAGCTCTCTGGCCTTCGACACACTTTTTGCCGAAGGGCAAAGGCGTTATGTTGAAAGCCTCTCAAGCTACGCCAGGCAATTTCTGGGTCAGCTTCCGAAGCCCGATGTTGACCGGATCGACGGCCTGAGCCCTGCCATTGCAATTCAGCAGAAAACCGCAGGCCGAAATCCTCGATCAACGGTTGGAACTATCACCGAAATCAGCGACTATCTGCGCGTGCTCTATGCAAGGGTTGGCCAAGGCCATTGCCCAACATGCGGCGACCCGGTTCAGGCTCAGTCTCGAGACCAGATTCTCGGCCATATTGAACATCGTGTACCGGAAGATCAAGTCGCGACAATTCTTGCTCCGCTAGTGCGTGGCCAGAGAGGCGAACACCTTGATCTTTTCGAGGATTTATCACGTCAGGGATTTGTCAGGGCAAGGGTTGATGGCCAGATGATCAATCTGGGTGAAGACCTGAATCTTGACAGACGCCTCAAGCACGATATTGAAGTGGTCATAGACCGGTTCACCATAAGTGAATCTGAGCGAACTCGCCATGCGGATGCCATCGACTCAGCCCTGAAAACAGGCGGCGGGTCGGTGATTGTTGCACTTGACGATGGCCAGAGCTTCGGTTTTTCCAGCAAATATGCCTGCGGACGCTGTGGTGTCGGATTTCCGCCGCCGAGCCCTCAACTTTTCAGCTTCAACAGTCCGCAGGGCTGGTGCCAGACATGCCAGGGGCTTGGCACCCGACGTGAGCTGAACATGGATAAGCTCATCGACCCCGAGAAAAGCCTGTGGGACGGGGCAATCAAATCAATCGAAGCCTGGCGAAACCTGCCCAGAAAGGGTCAGAACGAAAGCCTGGGGCTGCTGGCCGCTTTGATCGGCCTGGATGACGCCGGCGAAGCCAGAATTTTTGCGGAAACACCCTGGTGCGAGCTTGATACCGACCTGCGGAAGATGCTGTGGATGGCACAGGCGAGCGTCTCTGGCGAATTCCGCTTGTCGGAGCACGCAAGGGGGCTCCGCCATCAAAAATACAGCGTCAGTGGCGAGGCTTTCGCGAATTGATCAGCACTTTCCTGATCTCTGACAAAGACAATGACGAAGAGATGTCGGAAAACGAGCTTTTCGTTAATGTGCCCTGCCCTGGCTGCCAGGGTGGAAGGCTGAACCCACTGGCCCTGGGAACCAGAGTGGGTGGATGGAACATGGCCCGGGTTGGCAACCTGCCGATCGATCGCTTGGCCGACTTTTTTGAAACTTACTCCTCTGAAAGGTCGCCCGTCGATCAATTTGCTGATGTGATCGCCATGGACGCGCCAACCGCACGCGTCGCCAGCGAGCTGGTTCGAGAAATTCGAAGTCGCATCAAATTTTTGACAGATGTTGGCCTTGGGTATCTTACGCTTGACCGTTCAGCACCCACGCTTTCCGGCGGTGAAGCTCAGCGCATCCGTCTGGCCAGTCAGGTTGGCTCAGGGCTGGTCGGTGTAACATACATTCTTGACGAACCATCCATCGGCCTGCACCCACGAGACAACAATCGGCTGATCTATACACTCAAACGGCTGCGCGATGCAGGAAACACAGTTGTCGTCGTTGAACACGACGAAGACACAATGCGGGCAGCCGACTGGATTGTTGATTTCGGGCCAGGGCCAGGCCGATTGGGTGGCGAACTGGTTGCCGCCGGGCGTATTGAAGACCTTGCCCGCCAGCCAGCCAGCGAAACCGGGCAATTTCTCTCGGGCGGCAAGCGCATCGCCATGCCGAAATCCCGGCGGCCGGGGTCAGGCAAATCGCTGAAAATCGTAGGCGCCAATCACAACAACCTGCGTCATCTTGATGTCGATATTCCGCTTGGCAAACTGGTCTGTATTACGGGCGTATCAGGATCGGGCAAAAGCTCGCTGATCAACGACATTCTGGCCATCGCACTGGCTCGTGAGCTGAACGGATCACTTCAGGTTGGCGGCGACTACAAAAAGATTGAGGGCGTTAATCATCTGGACAAGATGATTGTGATCGACCAATCGCCGATTGGCCGTACGCCACGTTCAAACCCTGGAACATATATCAAGCTGTTTGATCAGGTTCGCTCTCTTTTCGCAAAATTGCCTGAAGCCAAGGCACGCGGATACGCGGCGGGGCGATTCAGCTTTAATGTCAACGGTGGCAGATGCGAATCGTGTTCGGGCAATGGGTCGAACAAGCTGGAAAAGGATTTTCTTGCAGATGTCTGGGTCACCTGCCCGGTGTGCCAGGGCAAGCGATTTAACAGTGAAACGCTGAAAGTTCAGTTCAAAGGGCATTCCATCGCCGACATTCTCGAGATGGAAGTAAGCCGGGCACGCGATCTTTTCGCCAACCATCCCAAACTCGCCCAGATGCTCGGCACGCTTGAGGCTGTAGGACTCGGCTATCTTCAGATTGGCCAGCCTTCGCCGACACTCTCGGGTGGCGAGGCACAGCGCATCAAACTGGCCAAAGAGCTTGTGCGGCGAAGCACCGGCAAAACCATGTATGTGCTTGATGAACCAACAACGGGCCTGCACTTCGCCGATGTGGACCGTTTGCTGAAAGTGCTTCAGAGCTTTGTCGAACTTGGCAACAGCGTCGTTGTGATTGAACACAATCTTGATGTAATCAAATCGGCCGACTGGCTGATTGACATGGGCCCCGAAGCCGGCGACAGCGGCGGCCTGATAGTCGCAAGCGGCACGCCCGAAGATGTGGCTGAAGTTGAAGCAAGCTTCACCGGCCAGGCCCTGAAGCACGTCATTGAGCAGGAACACCAGCGGGACATG
>JBJTRR010000458.1:0-2990 GCA_046076185.1 bacterium
GGTAGAATCACTCAATCAGGCCGGCTTTAGTGATACCCTTTGACTTTTGCCTGTCTAAGGACGCCTGATTGAACCCTACTCGCCCGGAACTTCCATCAGGTGTGATACTGGCCCTAGACTGGGGCCAGCGCCGCGTTGGGATGGCCGTTTCGGATTCAACTCAGGCGATGGTCTTTCCTGTAAAAGTTTTACACCGATCCGGCGATCAACCCGAACTGGCCGCCATCCGCAAAGCAGTTCAGGAACATGGGGCTCGTGCTATCATCGTCGGTTGGCCGCTTCTCGCCAGCGGTGGTTCAGGGCAAAACGGCCCGGCAATTATGAAATGGGTTGAAACCGTTTGTATGCCGACCGGCGTACCGATTTTTTTTGCAGACGAACGCTACACTTCGATTCTTGCCGACGAAACGCTCCGCGAAACTGGTCGAAAAGCCAGCCAGCGTAAAGCCCTGATTGACTCAATGGCCGCTCGCGAATTTCTCCAGGATGTGCTCACAGGTGCAGCCAGAATCTGGCCTTATGGTGAATCTGCCCCACAAATCAAACTCACCTGAAAATGAAAATGCATAGCTCCACGCCTTTTAAAAAAGATCTGCTTATCGTCGGATGCGGATATCTGGGGATGCGTGTTTTACGACTGGCCTCAGACCAAGATTGGAAGGTGTTTGGAACTTCAAGGAAAATCGAAAAAAAAACAATCATCGAATCTGCCGGGGCCGAATTCATTGATTTTGACATCACTCGCCCGGAAACATGTCAGAATTTGCCCTCAGTTTCAACATGGCTTTGGTGCCCTGCTTTTGATCGTTCACAAGGGCTTTCTGTTCAGGAAGTGGTCGCAGATGGGCTGATTCGCTCTCTGAAACTTGCACCCACCAAGCCTGATCGACTCATTTTTGTAAGCACTACAAGCGTATTTCACCAGTCAGATGGCCAGTGGGTTGATGAACTCTCGCCAACCAATCCGGTGACTGGATCTGGCATGGCCCACCTCAACGCAGAACAATTATTAACAACTTGGGCAAGCTCAACAAACACTTCAGCTATTACAATCAGGCTATCCGGGCTTTATGGCCCTGGTCGCTGGATTCGTCGTGCTTCGATTGAGAAGGGCGAACCAATAGCCTGCGACCCGGAGACTTATTTGAATCTTCTTCATATCGACGACGCCATGACAGGCTGTCTTGCCGCTTTAAATCATAGCACATCATCAGGTCATCAGCTTTTTTGCCTGACCGACGACCTGCCGATCACCCGTGGCGAATTTTATCAGACATCCGCAAGTCTGTTGAATGCTCCTCAACCCTCATTTATCAGCACTGATCAAAACGATTTCTCTGGAAATAAAAAGGTCAGAAATCAAAAATTCAAATCAGCTTTAAACTGGAAACCAAGATACCCAGATATCAAGACCGGGCTTAAATCCATACTTGCTTCAGAATATACAAAATAAAAAACTGGGGCGAATTGCCTGAATAATGCAACTCGCCCCACATCTTAGACTCTATCTCAAAGTCACTTGCCAAGGCCCAGGCTCTTGATCTTGCCAATCATATCCGGCCCGGCATCAGCAGTACGAATCTTCTTGTCAATCTCTTTGATTACGCCATCTTTACCGATGTAGAATGTCCATCGTTCAGGGTTAGCCCGGCCTTCATGCACTACACCATAAGCCTTGGCTGTATCCTTGACAGGATCTGACAAAATAGGGTAGTCCAGATTCAACGACTGGGCAAATTTACCATTGGTATCGGCATCGTCGCAGCTCGCGGTGAAGTATGCGACACCAGTTGGTTTCAGTCCTTCAGAAGTCGCACGCAGGCTTTTGCATTCGGCGGTGCAACCACCTGTGAACGCTTTGGGAAACCATGCGATAACCACCGCCTTTTTTCCGGCAAAATCAGCGAGCTTGTAAGTTTTCCCGTCGGATGCCTTCAAGGTGAACTCAGGGGCTTTATCACCCACTTTAAGCTCTGCCCTGGCTGTCGAAGTGACAAAAGCGGCAAGCACGGCAAGACTGGCACAGATATTTGAAATTCTCATGATACGAATAGTGATCTCCATGGCTGGGTGGACTGGTTGAATCTAGGCAGGTCAATCAGGTTCAGACTAATACAAATCTTTACTTAATGCAACACTCTCAACAGGGAACCAAGAAAAAACTGGCCCACATCCTTGCAAATGCGGGCCAGCAAAAATGAATGTGAGTGATGATTACTCTTTCGGCATTTCACTCTGCATGCGTTTTCTGCTGATATTAGCACGCAGTAACATGAAGTCTTTGCGGTAATTTTCCTTATTCATGATAACTGCATGGACGTCCTCATCTTTCAGATTCCAGGAAGACGCCATTCTGCGTGAATCAATCGTGGCCCCCAGAAATACGAATTCCCAGCTGTATTTCTCCTGCTGGTGGCGAATTATCGCTGCAATCGCATCGTTTGAATATTGTCGAGAAGAATTCTCTTCGCCATCCGTCATGCAGGCGACTATGACTTTGCAAGGCCGATCCGCTTCTGCCGTAGCTGCCAATCTTTTGCCTATTTCGTCAATCGTCTTGCCCATGGCATCAAGCAGTGCCGTACCCGCCCTTGGAATATACGTTTTCTCGTTGAGATCGGGCACCTTTTCGATAGGTACATTATCGTATGGCTTCAGGAACTCGGTATCAAACAGAACCAGTGTCAGTCTTGCCTCGCCCGGAAGTTCTCTTTGATCCTTCAAAAACTGGTTGAAAGCAACAATCGCTTCCTCTTTCATCGACTCCATAGAGCCTGATCGATCCATTACAAAAGCAATTTCCGTCAAATTCTGATTCATGGCGAGTTCTCCGTCGCTTGAAAACCTGAAAAACAATGCCGCTCTTTCGCAAAATCTGCACAAAAAGCGACACTAACAGAGAAATTAAAACCATTTAAAATATCATGGTTTTAATGAGTGTAAGCGCAACGGAATTATAACAAGCACGACAAATCTGTTTTTTTGTACAC
>JBJTRR010000459.1:0-3173 GCA_046076185.1 bacterium
CAGATGCCCCAGGCCCGAGCCGAGCACCAGAGCCACAGCCGGTGGCTCGTCGATACGGTGGCTGATGGCGCTGGCGGCGGCCTGAACCCGGTCGTAAGTGGACTGCCGGTCTGCTGACATCTTCTGCAAGCCTCTTCTGGTTATGAGATTACAGCAGAATTCCGGCGATGCAGGCCGACATGTAATTGGCAAGCGAGCCGGCAACCATGGCTTTCAGGCCCATTTTCGCAAGATCCTTACGCCGTTCCGGCACAATTGCCCCGATTCCGCCGAGCTGAATGCCGATGGAGCTGAGATTGGCAAAGCCGCAAAGGGCAAAGCTGGCCATGGCAAAAGTGCGGGGGTGGAAGGTGGTTTTCAGCTTGGCAAGGCCGTCGTAGGCAATCAGTTCATTGACAATTGTCCGTGTGCCCAGAAGGCTGCCGAACTCGGCACTTTCAGCCCATGGCACGCCCATCAGCCAGGCAAACGGGGCCAGGATAAACCCCAGAATGGATTGCAGAGAGAGGTTCATGTTGGTGCTGAAACTGCCGTTAATGCCTTCGCCAATGCCACCAAGCAGCAGGTTCAGCAGGGTGATCAGCGAGATGAACGAAATGAGCATGGCACCGATATTCAGGGCCAGATCAAGCCCTTCGCGGGTGCCGCGGCTGGCGGCGTCGAGGAGGTTTGTGTCCAGATTCAGGGCTTCATGGTGCAGGTAACCCAGCGTTTCCGGCTCTTCTGTTTCAGGAACCAGCATTTTGCAGATCATGATACAACCGGGGGCTGTCATCATGACGGCTGTAAGAATATGCTGCGAGGCAATGCCATAAGCAAAATAGGCACCCATCATGCCGCCCGAGACACTGGCCATGCCTGTGGCCATGACAACCAGCAATTCTGACTGGGTCAGCTTGTTCAGGAACGGGCGAATTGTGAGCGGAGCTTCTGTCTGGCCAAGAAACACATTGGCGGCTGCGGCAAGGCTTTCGGCCCCTGAAACGCCCAGAAGCCGCTTCATGACCCATGCCATTCGGGCGACGATAAACGGCATGACCTTCAGGTAATAGAGTACGGCAAACAGGGCTGACATGAAAATGACGGTCGGCAGAACCCGGAAGGCAAAGACAAAGCCAATTTTGCCTGCGGGGTTGATCGCTTCAGCCCCAAACAGGAATTCTGAGCCCTTATAGCTGCAGGCAAGCACTTTTTCAATTTGCGAGCCTGTCCACTTCAAGGCATTCTGGCCATAGGGGTTTGACAGCACAAGATAAGCCATGATCCACTGAAGAGTAAGCCCCCAGAAGACGATTCTACGGGAAATGATTTTCCGGTTTGACGAAAAAGCATAGCAGACGCCAAGAATCAAAACGACGCCGAAAAGGCTTCGCAAGCGATCTGACAATGGTACGGGCTGTGCAGCCGCAGCCGGCAAGGCCGTGGCGGCTTTCGCCACTTCACCGCCAGGATTATCCGCCGGATTGACTGCCGGCTGGGTTTCAGCCGCTTTGGCCGGAGCCTCTTTTTTCGCTTCCTGGGCGAACGATGCCTGCTGGCTGAACAGGCTGGCCAACAGACAGAAAAGCAGGACGGGAAGGATATTTCGCACGTGCACGATCAACTCCACAGCCGAATCTTGGGCTTCGACCCGGCTTCTGGTTAGTGACTGAACCCCGGTTGTGTCAGAATTATCCATCAGATTAGTTTTCCGGCCGATTTTCAGCAAGTGTCTGGCGGTTGTAGCTATTCCGTTTTAAGGGTTTTGCCCGGGGGTTGGCCGCCCTTGAGCCAGAGTCTCTTTCACAAAGCGAATCATCAGCGGGTAGGCCCCCTTGATCATTCCGCCGTGGTTATAGCCGTCAAGCTCATAAAGCTTGGTCTGGCTGTGCCCGGCCAGCTTCATCATCCGGCTCATGTAAGCGTTTTCTTCATAGCGGCCCAGCATTTCAAGCTCGCGGTCGCCCGTGACAAGCAGCATGGGCGGGGCGTCCTTCCGCACATGAAAAAGCGGGGCATATTCGTCAATCACCGGCTGGGTGTCGGCGATGCCACGTTCCTTCCGAATCGTGTAATGCGTAATGCACTGGCTGCTCATGGGCAGAAGGCCGGCAACCTGGTTGGCGTCGATACCGTGCCTGGCCATCCATTTCTTCTCAAGGCCGATCATGCATGAAAGATAGGCGCCGGCCGAATGCCCGCCAACGAAGATCTTTTCAGGCGAACCGCCGTATTTTTCAATGTTTTTGAAGGCCCAGGCAACAGCCTCGGCAGCATCTTCAATATAAGCAGGTGCAGTGGCTTTGGGGCTCAGGCGATAATTGGCTGCGATTACGGCAAAACCCTGTTTTTTCAGCTCTTCGGGAATCGATTTATTACCAGCCGATAGCCCACCGCCATGAAACCAGACGATTGTCGGGAAGTGTTTTGTCTCAAGCGGGTAGTAAAAATCCATTTTACAGCGTTCCCGGCGATAGGCATCCGCCGAATCCTGCAGGATGTAAGGCATATCAGTGAGAGTGCCATAGCCGGAAGCTTTTTTCTGGCTGGTTTCAGCAGCCTGCCAGGCTCTGGCTTGTGTCAAATGAAACTGGAACGCCGCCAGCACGGCAGCGAGGAGAATAAGGTGGCATCGGCTGTTTTTCATGCATTTATCCATTTTCTGGCTGAATTCGGCAGGGTGTCTGGTTCAGGTCATGCCACTAAAATAATCGATCCGGTGCTTGCGAGAAAGAGGCTGCCAGATGTTCCATTAAAAACGGGTCGTACAATAAAAAAGGCACGGGCCGAAGCCTGTGCCCTGCGAAACAGGAGAAACCGGAGACTTGCTGTAATCCTGGAATCACTTGATTCCAAGCAGTTTCTTCAGGTCGTCATCAAGAATGATGTACTGATCAAGCAGGCTTACCAGAGTGGCCGATGGCGTGGTGGTGCCTGTGGCTGCCGCTGATCCGCCCGTGCGAGGAGCTGATTCATCAAGATAAATCGTGATGGAGAAAGTTGACTTGTTGCCGGCCCAGTCGGTGACAGTCCAACTGATCGGGTCAAGCCTGAATTTCAGGGTTTTAGTGGCGTCGAAGGTCTGGTTGGTCTTCTGAAGCTTGTAGTTGGTATAGTCCAGAATTCCCGCCGAGGCATCTTCGGTGATCTTGTACTTGCCGGTCGAGTCCTTAAACTGGGCCGAGGTGAAGGTG
>JBJTRR010000460.1:0-3960 GCA_046076185.1 bacterium
TATCAAGAAAAACCCAGTCTTTGGTGATCTTTACAATTTTGCCGGTCTTGCCTTTACTGACAGGCTTTGCAACTTCCGCACCAGCGACCGGTTTGCCAGTTTCGCCCTTTGGTTTTGGGGCACCTTTGGGTGCAGGCAGAACCGACTCGATTGATTTTGTGTCGAAGGCATCAAGAAACTCGTTCAATTCGGCTTCGATTTCTTCGTCAAAAACCTTCTTGAGTGGTGTATTGGGGTCAAGGGTTTTGACGCCTTTGGTTTTGGAATCGATGGCTTGGTCAAGCTGGCGATCAATTGACTCCTGCGATCGCGAGGCCGACGTTTCGTCGTCAGCAGGTTTGGAAGCAGGCTCGAACCCTTTGGGAAGGCTGGTGAAGTCGGACATGAACCGAAATCCTGAATTCTGATGACTTTGTTGACTCACGACCCACAACTCTGAATCAGGTAAAGACCGTTTTCAGGCAAAGGCCGGACTATCCATTTTGACGAATCAGTCGTGATTTAACCAGTGAAAAGATAGAACTCCTGCCAAGGGAAGTTTGAACCAGGCAACAATTTGAGCATAATCAACACAATTTCCATTTATTTCAGCGAATCTTCAACATGCATATGCAAGTGTGCTGTGGCAGTTTCGCCACGTGCATTGGAACGACTGACTTTGACAATGTAATGCCCTGGCCTGGCAAATCGATGTACTGTTGCTGCAAAGCCGTCCGGAGCCAGCGACCGCGAATTTCCATCCGATTGCACAGTCACTTCGGGGGTGCCGTCGCCAAAATTCCAGTTTTCTCTGCCTTCAGTCGTGCGAAATGTGCGAGCCAGAAATGTCACGGGTGTTGATGTTTTCACGCCCAGGCTTGGCCAGCAGGCCGCCTGAATAGAAGGTGGCAATTGCCCGGGCGTGGCAGGATCAAGCACCTGTGTCACTGCAAAGTCATAGGACATATTCCCATTTTCATCCGAGACTTTCAGTACTTCGCTGTAATGCCCTGGCTTATCATACTTTACAGTAGTTTTCGAGCCTCTCGCATTTTTCCCGTTGCCTAATTCCCAGTCATACTGCAACGCCTTGCCACTGGCCGACCACGACTTTGAAGCGTCAAGTTCAACGGTGTCGCCGACTCGCACCAGCCGATGCGGCCGGGCTACCGCGATGATTTTTGTTTCAGGACGCTCAATCGCAGCTTCCCACAAAAACGCATAACCCTCTTCCGTTCCATATTTTCCAGAAGGCTGACGTGATTTGATTTCGAAATGAAGGTGGGCCCAACCACCAGACCCTCCTTCTTTGCCCAGAACCCCCAACGAGGTGCCTTTTGTGACTTTTTGCCCCAGTTTCAGCGAGGGGTTGAACTGCTGAAGGTGGCTGTAGCGGTAATACCAGCCACGTTCGTCTCGCAGATAAATCACATCGTAACGCTTGGCCACCGGGTGATCGGCTTCAAGATCACCCAGAATCGCATTGCCAAGGCTGACAATCGTTCCATTCGTGGCAGCAACAACCTCGGCCAGGCCTTCCGGGCCACCGATATCAAGCCCTGAATGATAGTAAATCTTTTGCCTGGAAGGATCTTCACCACCATCAACAAATGTAGGCTCATTGGCCATTTGTGTGCCGCTTGCAAACCATTGTTGCCGAACGGGATACACGAAAGTCTCCGGTGAAAGTGGGCCATCGGCAGACCAGATTCGAACCCGCAGATCAGCCCCCGGTGCCAGTCGCCAGTGATCCTCCGTGGAATTGGCGTTATAACCTGATGAAACAGGGATATCGATACGAAACGGCCCGACTTTGGTGGGTAATGAGTAAGGGCCCGCTTGAATTTCGACAGTTTGATCGTTTATCACAAATTGGCCAGCAACCTGGCGTATGCCACTGCGTAATGGGTCTTTCACCTCGTTTAATTTGTGTAATTCGATGGTGACAGACTTGCCATTTTTAAGCGTAAGCTGTTGAGGCTGTGAGACTTTAAGATCGGCAGTAATATGCCTTGGGGCTGATTGTGCTGAAACATTTGCCGGGATTGCGATGGAAAGAACAATGAAACACGCAGGAAAAAGAGTTTTCACGGCACTAGCATGGTGATTCATAAGATCGATACTCCTGCGAATGTTCTTTTTGATTTCATGATTTCACTTATTTTGCCAGAACATTCGGGCATTTCATCAAAAAAGTGTTTGAATTTTGTCAACTTCTTCAAATGCCAGAAAAATTCATTTGAAAAAGTCAACTTGCTGGTGCTGTTTCCGGTCGGTTAAAAATTAAAAGCCGATCAGACTCAGGTGCCTTGTAATCAGCTCCTCAGCACTCATTGCAGCAACGAATGAGAGCCAGTAAAACGTCTTGCTTGAAACGACATCCTGATGAAAAACCTCCTGCAGTCCTGAGTTATCTGCGTTGCCTTTTTAGCTTTCCAAAAAATTGACGTATCCGATGATCAAAAAGATTGATAGCTTGATTACTGAAGGACATCTGAAAGAACAGGAATCTGCCATAAAGATTCAGATTGGCCAATGATCAAAGCAGAGGTATGCCAATGACAGGCGCAGCGGCTTTGAAAGTGCTCAAAGAAGGCAACAGTCGATTTGTATCTGGAAAATTAAGGCACGCACATCTGGCTTCAGACTGGCGAACTCATTTAACACAAGGTCAGCAACCTATTGCGACCATACTTTCGTGCAGCGATTCCCGTGTTCCTCCTGAACTGGTATTCGATCAGGGCCTTGGCGACCTTTTTATCGTGCGTGTTGCTGGAAATATCATCGACAGCGACGTGCTTGGCAGCATCAGTTACGCTTTGATCCATTTGAAAACACAACTCGTTGTTGTTATGGGTCACGAAAAATGCGGCGCAGTAAAAGCCGCCATGGACATAGCCGATGGTGCTGACCATGAGATGCGTTATATCGAAGGGCTGATCGACCGGATCATTCCCGCCATTTCTTCAGTCAAGCATAATCAGCCGCATGAGGATCGATGGCTCGCCTCAGTCGAAGCAAATGTCAGGGCAGCAACAATTCAACTGAATCACACCGTTGAATCACTGAAATCCCTGAGAAGCCTGCCTGTTCTCATTAAAAAGGCAATGTACAAACTCGAATCTGGTTTCGTTGAATTTCTAGACGAGCCTGAATCCGAATCAGATTTTTCCTCAATTGCCTGAATTCTCGCAATAACCATTGAGCACGCGTCTTATTTTTACTCTCTTACCCAGCCTGAACTCCGGTTCGATATTCCACTCAAAAGAGCGTAATTGGTTCAACCGATAGAACTGATTTATCCGATAAATGAACCAGGGACGCTTCTGTTCTAATAAGAACAAAGTTTCCAAAGAATTGAATCAATCGGTCTCGAGATATGCTGAAGTCTATTCGGCATAAGAGGTAACAAAGGTTATGGCATCGGTAACCGGCAACCGGCATGTTTCCGACTCCACACCGAATCCGAATCGCCCGGAAGCCTCAAGAGGCCAGAAGGCTGCCCCAATCACGAAAGCCGACGCAGCAACAATCGCTTCACTTCGGGAAGAGAACGAGCGGCTACGATGGCAGGTGCGCGAATTGCAGCGTGTGAGCAGTCTGGGCGTTTTGGCGGGAAGTGTTTGCCATGAACTAAATAACGCCCTCACCCCCATTCTCAGCTACGCCAAAATGGGTCTGCGATCGGTCGATAATGATTTTCGAACCAAATCGCTGGACAAAATACTAAACGGTGCCCAGCGGGCGGCCTCTATTACAACAGGCATGTTGGGGCTGGCCCGCCCCAACCTGAACCAGAGATCAGCAGCCGACCTGGCCCAACTGGTTGAAGAAACTTTAATGTTGACGGCCAAAGACCTTGAGAAGCATCGTGTTGAACTGGTGCTGAAGCTCAAATGTCGGCCGATGACTATGGTTTGTCCACCCCAGATTCAACAAGTCCTTTTGAATCTGATCATTAACGCCCGGCAAGCCATGTCG
>JBJTRR010000461.1:0-1525 GCA_046076185.1 bacterium
GTCACAATATCCTCAGCACCCGCTTCAAGAGCAACCTCCATCAGCTGGTCTTCCGCGATAGATATTCTGGGGACCAGGAAAAATCCTTTATAGCTGAAAAGATAGCTCACGCACCCTGTACTGCCCAAACTGCCGCCACATAATTCGAAAATCTTGCGGACTTCACTGGCGGTGCGATTACGATTATCAGTCAGAATCTCACACATGACTGCAACGCCCGAGGGGCCGTAGCCTTCATATACCACTTCTTCGAAGTTTTCAGCACCAAGCTCACCCGAAGCTTTTTTTATCGCCCTTTCGATATTTTCCTTCGGGCAACTTACGGCGCGGGCTTTGTCGATGGCATAACGAAGGCGTAGATTGGAGGTTGGGTCAGGTCCACCAGCCCGGGCAGCAACATAAATCTGCCGACACAACTTGCTGAAAAGTTTGCCCCGCTTCGCATCGACAAGGCCTTTGCGATGAGCAATATTGGCGGCGTGTGAATGACCTGCCATGGCTTCATTTCTCCGTCTTAGCCAAATATTCAGAGGGCTGATACCAGTAGAGTACAAGACTAAAGCACCAACTGGCCCGAAAACATCAAGGGTTGGGCAGTTTTTCGCTTTTTGGTAGTCGTGGCATCTTATCAAGATTTTCGAGCTTTGTCTTGATCGTAGTCGCCAGCTTCTGCCCCATCTTGTTGTCTTCGATGTACTTCTGTGCCTCAAGCCAGGCTTTGCGAGCATCATCAAATCGCTTCAACCGAAACAGTACATCTCCAAGGTGGTCGAAAAGAGTACCATCCGGGCTGCTTCGGCGAGCTATCGAAACAGCTTTGTCGAGTTGCTTTAATGCTTCTTCATATTTTCCACGCTTGAAAAGCACCCAGCCAAGGCTATCCAGATATGCCGAGTTATCAGGTTCTTCTTCAACGGCACGCCGGATCATCTGTTCGGCTTCTTCGAGTTTTTTGCCCTGGTCAGCATAAAGATAACCAAGGTCATTGAAAACTCCGATGTCGTCAGGGATTCGCTTGAGTAGAGCTTCCAATTCTTTTTCGCCATTTGCGAAATCATCAATGTTGACATAAACCACAGAAAGCCCTGAGTGAGCGATGCGGGCAAGCTCATTATTGGCAGGAAATTGCCTCAAAAGATTTTTATAGAAATCAATAGCCTGCGGATATCTTTCGGCTCGAGTGATCATGGCACCGACCAGCCGATTGAAATCAGCGTCTTCCGGGGCTTTCTTCAGAATATTTGTTCCGAGATTGATAGCGTCATCAAATTTTTTGAGATCGCTCAGAACATAAATTTTCGTACGAATGGCCGATGGATCGTTTGGATCCTGAAGCAGCACCTTGTCGATGGTGGCCAAGGCTGAATCGCCCATTTTGCCTTGCATCTGGAACTGGGCAAGTGTAACCATGTTACGACGATCACGCTCGTTTGGATATTTTTCCATGAGCTCGACCATGGCCTTGGCAGCATCAGCAAATTGGCCGTTTTCGTAATATGTAACAGCCAATTCGCGATAAGTTTCA
>JBJTRR010000462.1:0-1467 GCA_046076185.1 bacterium
TAACGCATTCCCCGGGCTTGATGCAGGCGACAAATACGACCCACCGGGTTGCTGGCAATTGCCGGTGCCCGGCAGGGCAACGATCGATGTCGCCATGAACGACCTTGTCATCTACGACGGAGATGGCTATCCCAAACTGCGGGATCACCTGCGCCAGCTTGGCATTAAGCATGTTTTGCTGGCTGGTTATAACACTGATATGTGTGTCTGCAAAACCACGGCTGGCTATGAAAACCTGCGTGAAGATTTCAATGTCTTTCTTGTCGGCGATGCCACAATTGCCACTTTCCCGGCACAGGATTCGCCACGCCATGCCACAAACGCTTCGGTTTGCTTTGCCGCTCTGAACCTGCTGATCACGCAGTCATCGTGGATCAAATAAGAAATTGGTCAACCGCTGCCAGAATCTGTTGGTACAAAACGGAGACTCTGGTATGAGCGAAGCCGAACACGTTCTTGCAGCCGTTCTTCCAATAGCCTCCATCCCCATTTTTCGTGAATCAGTGGCCTCTTGTGGGGCGTAAAGATGACTAACTCACGACTGGCACGGGAAAGCTCCAAACACAGAAGTGGTAAACGGCTTGGTGCGCAAAGGTGCATGGCAAACGAACAAATAATCAGGTCGTAAGGCAAAATGGCCGTTTCCTGGCGAAAAACAAGCCCATCAGCGATATCTTCAAACGAGTGTCTCTCAGCCACCATGCCGGTACGCGATTGGTAAGCTTCAAATGTAAAGGGATCAATACCCGAGATATTGCGAAAACCTTGCTTCTGCAATAGACTCGTGACTTCACCGGAACCACACGCCAGATCTATGATTTTCGATGATGTGGCAAGATTCCGGGACTGAAGCCACCCCACAAGCAACTTTTGCAGGGCAGCTTCGTGCGGATTCCGGTAAGTGGCCGAGTGAGACTCATAATAATCGGCGATTCCAAGCCTGTCGTACCCCTGCCTGACGGCTTCCTGGGCCGATTTCTGGTTGGGCTCTGCCTGCTCTATACAACGTTTCTTTTTCGGATACCTGCTCATGCCACCCCCGAAGCTCATTCTGGCAAGTACGTCTCCCTATCGCCGAATGCTGCTTGAAAGGCTCGGCATTCCTATTGAGTGTATCGCACCGGGCGTCGATGAAAAAGCAATAAAAATCAAGCTGAAAGATCCGAAAGCGATTGCAACAACTCTTGCCAGGGCCAAAGCCAGGGCTGTTTGTGAACGCCATCCTGAAGCGATTGTCATAGGAGGCGATCAGGTCGCAATGATTGACGACACGATTCTTGACAAGCCTGGAACCCCGGAAAATGCAATTCAGCAACTTCAGCTGTTATCGGCAAGAACTCACGAACTGATCACAGCCGTGTGCGTGATGAGCCCGGGCGAAAAACTGATGGAGCATGCAGATATTTCCAGACTTTCCATGCGGTCACTGACAGATCAGGCCATTGAAAACTATATTCGACGAGATAT
>JBJTRR010000463.1:0-3957 GCA_046076185.1 bacterium
TCCAGGTGTTCTGTGTCGAAAGATCACGCCCGGCCAGTGAAACGACCGAACCGCCCGACATCAGCGCAAGCACCGCCCGGCCTGTTGATACCAGCGTGCCACTGAATTTGCCATCAAGCGTGACTCTCGATGTCTGCCTGAGCTTGGCGGGCATTCCCTCGATCACCAAGCGTATCAGCCGGCCTGAATCGTCGGCCAGTACGATGGACTTATCTTCAAGCCCAATCAATGATTGCCACTTCCAGGGCGAAGTTTTTTCATAATCAGGCACAAACGGCTGACCCACCGGCGAGCCATCCTTGGCTGAGGCAATCGCCACTTCGCCGCCCAGGCCGGCTATCACCAGCATGTCATCAATCAGAAGCGGCGGAATACCGGTTTCTACCGGCAATTTCACTTCCTGTGCTTCGGCACTGCCCTGGCAACGAATCATCACCCGATTTGGCAATGCCCCGGATAGCCCGATTCTGGCCTTCCCTGCATCGTGCCAGACCCACTGTGGTGTGGTTTCTCCCTCAGGCCCTGGCTCTTTCCTGGGCGGCTGCCATGAATAGAGCCCACCCGGTGCCGCCGGCTGAATCTTCATCTCAAAAGAGCCGCCGGAAGCATCAATCCAGCGAAGGGCACCAGCCGTAAGTCGCTCCTCAGCCAATTCCACAGGCATGCCCCAGGTGGTTGACCAGACCGGCTTGTCCTCTCGAATATCAAAGGCGATGATCGCCCGGCCAAGGTCCCGATGAATCGAAAGCGTTACAAGATAAGTATTATCATCAATTTTCTGGATCGGCTGCGAAGGATATCCTTCCGGCAATTCCCACGACCGCATCACATTCAAGCGGCCCGACTGCGGATCAAGCCGGTAATGCTTCAGCGTACGATCAACAACCAGGGCCTCACGCTGGCCAATGGCAATTGTCGTGGTCGGGTGCGCCGGTGCCGTTGTCGCTGGGCTTTTGCCCACGCTGGCAAGCGGCTTGGCAAGCGTGTAATCGCCAATGCTGAAGATGCCGAAACCACCGCGATCGTGGCTGACCCACATCAAATTACCCTGCTGTGCCGGGCCAAAAACCGGCCAGCCTTCCAGCGGCTCCTGCTGCAGACGCTGTGGCACGCCGGTGCGGTCGTCAACCAGCCATGTCTGCAGGTTTCCAGCCCTCAGGCCCACCTGCTCGGGAAAGATCAGAAATCGCCCGGACCGGGTCGGCCGGGCCTTCATCGTTCCCTTCTTATGGCCGAAATAGACACTTCTCAGGCAGGCCTTTGGCTCGACCTGAAGCACAAACAGCACAGATTGATCGGCAAGCACATAAAGCGTCTGGTTGTTCTGCGACGCCAACACCGACCCCGCCAGCGGAAGCTGCAGATCAAGGCCATCGCGGCAGGCTCCGGTGGCCAGATCAAGCCAGAGCACTTGCCCCTTGCCTGGCAAAACGACAATCATCCGATTACCAATCACCAGCGGCTGCTGGTTCGGCGTATCGCCCAGCGGCTGTCGCCACTCGGTTTTGCCCGTCTCCAGCGAAGTTCTGACAATCGCCTGATCCCGGTCGTCATAACGAATGACCGCAGGCGGCGATTCATCAGCCAGCAGAAGCGGATCAAAGCCCTGCTGCATGCCTGCAGAAACCTGCCAGACCGGCCGGCCGGTTTTGCCGTCAAGCCCGACAGCCAGCCCCGCACCTGATTCAACAACCATGCTTTTGGGGTCAACAGGCGCCTCAACGCCACCAGCCACTGACGATTGACGAGTGAAAAGTGTCAAAGGCTGGCCAAGGGCTCCGGCAGGTTCGCCCTGATTCGCTTCACGGCTATTTTTCAGTGGTTTGACATTATCCTTCACCTGTGTGTTTGCCTGTTCCAGGCGGCGGGCAAGATTGGTGTCGGAAATCAGATCGGGATAGCTTGCCAGAAGCAGGTCGCGGGCCTGAAACGCTGCCAGGGCGTCCTTGTTCTTCAGGGCGTCATCCATCCTGGCCAGGGCCCGGCTTCGCATTTCGCCCTTGGCCACAGCGGCTTCCGCCTCAGCCATCACCTGATCTACCTTCAGCCTGGCTCGCTGGGCCGGGGCGGCCTCGCCTGCAAGCTCCTGGTGCAGCCTGTAGGCCGAACGGGCAAGCTCAACGCTTTCTGTTGTGGCACTTTGTTTGGCCCGCGCGGCCATGTCGCGGGTCATGGTGGCCACCACCTCGGCCGCGTTCATCTGCTGGTCTTTCCAGGCGGGTTCTTCACCCAGTTTGGTCAGTTCATCGCCAGCCAGTTTCAGAGCAGCAGCCAGTTGCGGCGACTGCCCTTCCGAAAGGTCTCGCAGCCGGGCCAGCGTCTCAATCACGCGGGCGTTGCTTGTGCGTTCCTCGCTTGGGCGCATCCGCAGAAATGTGCGAAGCTGCTCAGAACTTGTCTTGAAATCATTGGCTTCATAGGCCGCCACACCAGCCTTGTAAGCACGGTTGGCACGGGTGCGATCAATAATCCACCAGAGGCCCGCTGCCACAACGATCAGAAAGACGAGTGTCACACTCAGCAGAATGATCTTCGGCGCCTTGGCCAGCTTACGGCCCGACTCTTCTTCTTCAGCAAAAACTGTCAGCCCACGAGCTGAATCTGCCGCCACTGTGACCACTGCCGCCTCGGCCGCTGCAGCCTTGGGAGCGGTTTTCTCTACGGCTTTGGCCACCGGGGCTGCTGCTTTGGCAGGTGCTGGCTTGGCGGCAGGCTTGGCCGCAGGCACCTCGGCGATGTCGTCCCAGTCAAGTTCTATCGGTGCCGCTTTTTTCACCGCCTGCGGGGGCGGTTGGGGCGGGGCGGCAACCGGCTTTGCCTGGGGCGGTACCGGCTTGGCAACCGGGGCAGCGGCCGGTTGCGACTCGCGGTCAACAAGCAGCAGACGATACCCGCCAAAGCCAATTTCATCACCCAGGGCAAGGGCTGCCTGGGCCACCCGCTTGCCATTATGGCGAATCGACTTGCCCTCGGGCGTAGCCTCAATCACTACACCGGTGGCCGCCACCTTCAGCCGGGCGTGAATCGCCTGAACCTCTCCATCGAGAATCTGAATGTCGCAGACGGCGTCGGAACCAATCAAAAGCGAGCCCGACCGGGGCAAGGTGAAAGTCTGGGGTGATCCACCGGGCCCGCGTAGTTCCAGAAATGCCATTTTTGCCGGTTCCTGCCGTCTGAATCAAAAGATGCTGATCTGTATATGTGTCTGAATCGATTTACCGCAAAGGCTCCTGCGAGGCCACCACCAACTCAAAGCCACTACCACTTTTGGTGACACGAAATCGGGTACGCTTGATCTGCCCGGGTTGCCTCTTGGCAAAGCCCACTTCAAGCTGAGCAAGGCGGTCGGCTGATTCTTTGCTGTAGAAGTGAAAAATCGCACCCTGGCCCGGATCTATCCCTGCATTGCGAAAAAGCTGCTGGTCAATCGCCTTGCGGCCACCCCCAAGCCAAAGAAAATAGAGCCTCTGCTCAGCCTCGGGCGAGCCCCTTCGTATCGTCGGCTTCGGGCTCGAAAGATTTTTCGCATAAGTCAGTTCGTTGCCGTTCGCCACAGCCACTTCCACACTCATGGCATCAAGGGCCCGGGCATAATCTTCCACCGTCTGCCCCGAGTCATAAACAATATTCCATCGCTGCTCTCGCGGCACACCACCCGTTCCGGGGCCAAAACCATATCCCGGCCTGCCTGTTCCCTTCTGGCTTGAACGCTTGCCTGTGGCCACCGCACCGCCTGACGAAACGGCCGGGCCCAGATCCATCGTGACCACTGCCTCGCCATCCGATACCAGTCCGTCAAAGACCTGATCCGGAGTCATCGCCACCGAGGGCTCCTCAAATTCGCTTGCGTTTGATTCATTATTTGAGGCCGCCGCCCCATAGGCCGCACCGGGCACCTCAATCGTTTCCGACTCGCCCACTGTGCCGTCAAGCGTGCCACCGCCACCGCCTGACACC
>JBJTRR010000464.1:0-2409 GCA_046076185.1 bacterium
AACAACATCAAAGCCTTCGCCCTCTCTGACATACATCTCATAATACAAAGCATTGTCAGTCACCATGACAAAGTTGCTGGCGACCCGTCTCGATAAACATCCGCCTTTCTTATCATTCCAGTCAAAATAATAGGCTTTTTCGCCTTCATCAAGTTTCACCCGATGGACATAAGGAATGGCCTCATTAATCCATACTTTTCACCCTAAAACCATTATAACTCATTACATCAACTGCCTTTGCAATTTTTTTAAGTTTTCGCTTCTGGCTACGTCGTTGGTTTGATACCCAGTAGCTCAAATGCCTTCTGCTGCGTTGACGTCGCTTTTGTCAGCATCTCAAATTCCGCTGGCGTCTCCGACATCTGCACGCGATTCTTTGACAACGTCCCAAGGTCCTTCAGCAACGTCTGGAAACTGTGCACCCGCATACCATCCTCTGCTTTGCCCGACGCGTCCTTCCGTCTCGCGGCCGCCGACCTTGGCGCCTTGCCTACCGGACTCGTCCGACCCCGCTCCGCTGAATCCCGCTCATGATCGTCAAATAACACCGGAGCCAGCTTCTGACGCATGTGCCACTCCACGTAATACGCCAGCATGCACAGAAAAACGTGCCCCCGAATCCGCTTGTCAAGCCAGTGAAAAATCGGCCGGATCTTCAAATCCACCGTCTTCAGGCTCCGAAACGCTCGCTCCACCTGGCTCAGACTCTTGTAGGCCCGCACCACGCCTGCACTGTCCATCTCCTTGCTCTCAACCGACGTCCGAATCACATAAATCCCATCCAGCGAAGCCTCTTCCTCAATCTTCGCCAAGTCCCGACTGTAACTGAACCGATCGTCACTGATTTCAATCTGAAAATGTTTGCCGACCTTATAGCGGCCCAGAACCTTCCCCACACGCAGGCCAATCTGATCCTTGCCTCGTAGCGGTTTTCGCGATCTGGTGGTCGCCGCCACGATCTTTTCCAATGCACGCTCGGTGGCCACCAGAAGCGATTCGCGATGATGTTTTCGCTCATCGGCCAGGGCCGGATTGCGGCAGGCCACCAATCGCTCGCCGGGATAGTCGTCCGAAGTAATTTCCACCAGATCCTGCTCGTCGAACAGGGTCATCTGAATCTGCCCCTGCGAGGCCAGTTTCTTGATATTGTCGGCTCGCAGGGCGGTGATCCAGCCCACGCCCTGCTCGGGCCTCAGCGTCTCGTCGATCTGCTTGCCGGTGATCAGCCCGCGATCGCCCACAATGACCACTTGCCGAAGGCCAAAGCGTCTGCGAACCTTCTCGATTTGCGAACTCAACGTTTTTGGGTCGCCCGTGTTGCCCGCAAAGACCTCGATCGCCACCGGACAGCCTGACGCGCTACAGACAAGCCCATAAACAACCTGCGGGAAATTGCTTTTGCCGTCGCGATTGTAGCCATATTGCACAAGGCCCGGCTTGCGACCGGTGTAGTAGCTGCTGCTCACGTCATAAAGCACCAGTGTGCCATTTGCCAAATGACGGTCGGCGAGCCGCTTTTCAATCGCCGCCTGCCGGTTCTGCAGCCAGTCAAGCGTTTTATAAAGCTCGCGGTCGTTGATTTCGCCCAGATTCAATTCGGAATTCAAGCTGGTGGCAGAGGTTTCACTTCGCAGGGATCGGGCCGTGGCGAGCTTTGAGCCGGGATGCAGAACGCGAGCGACGATCATGGCCAGGGCCAGTTCCCGCTCACGGCAAGGGCGAGAAGCTAAAATGTGGTCGAGGCCGGTTTGCCGCAAGGTTCCGAGAACGGCCATGACATGCCCGTGCGGGAGCGACCGGGTGATTTCGAATCCGCCCGAGGCAACGGGCTGATCGGATTTCAGCCTGTTTCGGATGGTTTCGATGAGGTCAGGCGGGAGGTGGGAGAGGTTGCCGAGAGTTTCGTGCTTGACCTTGCCGTCTTCGCGATAGGAACGACGCAGCAGGTGGGTTTCATAGACCCGATCCTTATAAACGCGGCGAGTGGTGGCCACATGAACCGGCCCGTTTCTGCTTGGCATACAAATATTATATGAAAAACTTACAGAGAGTCAATATTAAAACAGAAAATTTAGTGGCTACAAATGCAGCCCACCAATTCAGTGTATTCCTTTGAGGCATAGGTGGTTGCATTCAAAAAACGGATGTTTTGGGTGAAAGGTATGGATTAGTGTATACCCCATAGCCCAGCCAGTTGGCACCGTCTCGCTGGGTGATCAGCGTGTTGCTGCCACGCCGCACCTTGAACCAAAGCTCAAGGGCAAACGCCTGCGTGCCGGTGATGGCCGCGCCGGGGTCAACCACCACGTAATTGCCCAGTTGCCCGTCGAACTGGAAGGCGCTGCCCGAGATGCCCTGGGCATAACCCACCTTGCCCACCACGCTGGTGCTCGCAATATTGCCGCTGGC
>JBJTRR010000465.1:0-14265 GCA_046076185.1 bacterium
ATTAACAAGCCGTACCAAAGGCCTGAGGTTGCCTGGCTCATGCAAATTCCAGTGCCTGATCTCATATTTCTCTGAATCAAGATATTCTTCACTGCCTGGCTTTGCCGGTGTGCCAACACAATTTTCAAAGGGGGGGCCATATATTCCGTAAGTCGCCCCCAATGTAGCCGCCAGAATCAGCCTGATTCGAAATGCAATCGGGCCCCCTTCCTGCAAAAAGGCATGCAATATATCAGGCGTGTTGACAAAAAGATTTGGCCGCAGATACTCACGGCATTCGCTTTGTATAAGCTCGGTAAAATACTCAGTGATCTCTTCCTTGCTGTTTCGCCAGGTGAAATAGGTGTATGACTGCGAGAAACCTGCCTTGGCCAGCCGTTTTTTCAATTTAGGCCTGGTGAATGCTTCAGCTAGAAAGATCACGCCAGGATCAACCTTGCAAACTTCAGCCAGGCACCATTCCCAGAAAGCAAAAGGCTTGGTGTGTGGATTATCAACACGAAAAACCCGCACGCCTTTCCCAACCCAGAAAATAATTACATCGCGAAGCGCATTCCAAAGCCCCTGCCAGTCTTCACATTCAAAATTCAGGGGATGAATGTCCTGATATTTTTTTGGTGGATTTTCAGCATAACGAATCGAGCCATCAGGCCTGATTTTAAACCACTCAGGATGCTCTTTCAGCCAAGGATGATCCGGCGAACATTGAAATGCAATATCAAGTGCCAATTCCATCCCGCGACGATTGGCTTCTTGCACCAGAATTTGAAAATCTTCAAACGAACCGAGTTCAGGGTGAATAGCCGTGTGTCCACCAGCTTCATTTCCAATGGCCCAGGGGCTGCCGGGGTCGTCAGGGCCAGCAATCAGCGAATTATTCGGCCCCTTTCGAAATTTAAATCCAATCGGATGAATTGGCGGCAGATAAATGACATGAAAACCAAGATTGGCAAGGTCATCAAGCTGTGCGACAACATCGTGAAAGGTGCCATGCCGGCCTTTTTCGCGGCCTGCACTGCGTGGAAAAAGCTCATACCATGAACCATAGACAGCCCGCACACGATCGACTCTGATGAAATGCTCTTTCTGAAGTCTCGAAACACTTCCACGGCTGCCATATCTTCGCATGAGTCGGGCAAGACCCTCTTCCTGAGCAGCCCGAACACGCTCCTGATCTGCAATTTCCATTCGCGATATTGCATTTGCATATTGCAATAATAATTCTGCATCTGACTTATTTTCTGCCAAAGCGTTAACTTCAGCCAAATGAATTAAATTCAACCCTTCGCGAATCTCAAGATCGATATTCATGCCGGCTTCATGTTTTTTTTCAATTTCATGAACCCATGTTGAAAATTCATCAATCCACGCTTCGACCTGAACTTTCCAGGTACCCAACTGATCCAGCAATCTGCTCTTTGCCTGGTAAAGGTCAAGACCCGGCCCCAAACTTGCAAATTCCGTCAAAAACCGGCGACCATCAGTTGAGGTCAGGATGAGATCCGCCGTCAGAAAATCATGCCCGTCGGCAAACAAATCAACCGAATAACTAACAAGATCGCCCAGCACCCGGGCCAACGGAAAAAGCCCCGAATCAACACTTGGCTCAAGATTTTCAATGATAACCCGGCCTGGGCTTATGTTTGACATTTATCAGCGACTCGGACACAGTTTGTAATCGTCATGCCATTTCAACCATTATCAGCCTAATTATTTGACACCTATCTTGGCAAGCTCTCACGGCCAAATAACGATTTTTCGTTCAGAAACTTGCTGAAAATGGCCTTGTCAAATTTACAAATTTCGTTTAACAAGTTCGGAATGGATCATCATTGGCAGGTTCTCGCCAGCAATTGCGATGCTGGCAAAGCGGTATCAACTGCCCGCCAAAATCGATCGACGGAGTGATTGAACATGGGTCTTGACATCGCTTTAGGTCTGATAGCCCTGGGCATGGCCGTGAGTGGCTGGCGGAATGGATTCTGGGTCCAGATCATGCGGTTAATATGCCTCGTGGCTGGCCTTTATCTGGCCGAGCCGATTGCCCTCAGGGCCGAGCCCTATGTCAGCCAGCATGTCAAAATTGAAGACGCCAAATTGCTTCAGCGGGCTCTCTGGTGGGCATGCTGGCTGGCGGTTTACACCGTTGGCAGCATTGTGGTCGGGTTTGCGGCAAGGCTGGGTCGATGGCGCAAAAGCCCGCTTCAGGCCGAGTTGGAGCCGCCCGGAAATTTCGACCCGATTATGGGATTCCTCTTTGGTCTGACAAAGGCCGTTGTCGTAGCATCGTTCATCACTGCGGCACTTGACCGTTATGCGATCGAAAAAATTCAACATCGCGACTGGGCAAAGAATTACATTGTGAATTCCAAAGCACTTGATTATTCGCGGCAATATCAGCCAGTGCCAAAAATTCTTGGGGCCGAGCCCGTGAAATCGATGCTGACAATCATTCAGCAGAAAGGCCTTGGCGGCGAATCAACCAAAGACCTGCTGAGCAAGCTTGAAATACCCAAAGACGAGTGGGACCGGCTTTATGCACTCAGGGATAAAGGTGAAAAACTGATCGAAACCACTAAAAAAGTCGCAGGCGAAGCGAAAAATGTTGCTGCTGAGGCGAAAAAAGTTTCAGGAGAACTTCAGGATCTTCAGCAAAAATCTGAAGTTCTGAAAAATGCCATGAAAGAATCGCCCCAGCCGAAACGCTGAAAATTGAAATCGGAAAATGCAACTTCAGCATGATCAACGCGTTTCAAGATTTGTCGAATTAATCATCGCCTGTGGTCTTGTCATAAGCATCAATGGCTATGATTCCCGAGTGGTTGACCAGTGCTACCGATTGCCATTGCTGGAAAGGCTTGACCAGCCAGGTGCATTTCCAGCTGATCAATTTGTCGATGCCTTCGAGAAATTTAATCCGCATCTGGGTTATCTTCGCCTATTGCAGTGTGGCTCGTTCTTTTTCGGCCTCTCCATCACACTTTTTCTGCTTTATTGCCTCACACTTGCATTAACCACTTACAGTCTCTGGCGTATTCGCGAATCGCTGCTTCCAGATATACCTCGCTGGAGCAACTGGCTTTTGCTTCAGCTGTTTGTGCTTTGCAAAGCCGGCAATCTTGGAACAAATCATCTCTGGGAAGATCATCTGCTTGATCGACAAATTGCATTTTCTCTGGGCTGGTATGCCTTGGCTTTATGGATTGATTCGGCGCCATCCATCAATTACAAAATTCCCGCCATCACAGGCCTTATTGCAATTATTCACCCTGGTCTGGGGCTTTTAAACCTTGCATTATGGTTTGTGCTTTTTGGCTGGAATTGTATGATCGGACGATTCAAAAGAAATCTTACGGCCATCATTTTCATTGTATTTGTTCTATGCATGGCCCCCTGGGCCTGGCTTTATCTCGGCCAGTCGTCGGTGTTGAAGGCCGGTGTCAGTCCTGTCCTTTTCTGGTCGCTTGCAACCGAAATTCAGGGCCCCCAGCACATGCGGCCATCACTCTGGCGCAGCAGCCAGTGGTATGCTGCGCTAAGCCTTTTTGTTTTCAGTATGATAAATATTTATTTCGTTTTTTCATGGGACAAGAAAACATCAAAGTATATCATGGCCAGACAATGGGTCACTTTTATTTCTCTTGGTCTTTTCATCTCGTGGCCTGCCATTGAATATGATCATCAATTAAATATTACACTTGTCCAGACTTGGAGACTGGCTACACCTCTACGAGGCTTCTTTTTGATATTAATCTTGCCAGTTCTTGTTGATTTATTCTCGAGTCATCGCCGAACCTTTTGGGCCTTTGCATGTGTTTTGATACTCAGCCTGCAAAATGATCTTGTTACATTTATCGCATTTTCAATTGCAATTTTAGTGCTTTTCTTTGTACAGTTTTTCGAAGCTTTTAAATTTCGACACATCGCCTTATTGTCATCATTATTAATTAATATTATGTCCATCTATGCCATCTATTGGCTTTACGCCCATGACCCGCAGCGTGGCCACTGGCTTTTCATTGCCGGATATCTTTCAGGTTGCATTTTGTTTGACATCACCAAAAAAGCAAACATGAAAATCGACGGCAACTTTGACATTACTATTCCATCATATCTACAGTTTTCCAGCCGAAAGGCAATGGCCATTGTCTGGATGATCCCGCTGATCTCCTTAGTTTACTGTGGCTCTGACCCTTCAGGGCAGATAAAGCTCGCACAACTTCTCGCCACAAAATGGCGAATTTATGAAACACCGCGTAGCGATGCCGAAAAAATGGGCTTTTGGCTTAATGCAAATCTGCCGCAAAATGCAATGATATTAAGCCCGCCCAGAGACAAGTCGATCCGGGCCTGGTCGCATCGATCGATCGTGGCCAATGTCGCCGGCAGCCCCTATCAGGCGGAAGAATTGAAAAAATGGGCAGAACGAATCGCCACACTCTGCGGATTTTCGGGCGATCTTGCCGAATTTGCACGCCAGTGGCCTGATAACCGGGTCAAGTTTGAAACCTATTACGAGAAGGCTTCACCAGATGAAATCATCGCCTGGGCAAAGCAATTTCAAGCGGATGTGATTGTCGTTCCCTCTGCCGAAGGCTTCGACTCACTGGCAAAAGCCGGATGGTCCAGGGCACATGTCGAAGGAAGACTGGCCGCATGGCTTAAAAAATAATATTAAGATGAATCTCCCGTCGCCAATTTTCAAATTTCAACACATTGCCTTATAATTCGTTAAAACAACTTCGGGGCTTTCACTCGCAGGGCAAAATGCCAGATTTTCATCAGTCACTCAGCACTCTTGGTCAAAACGCAGGCACTCCGGCCATCAGCGATCTGATGCGTCTCGCTCTGGTCAGGCCGGAATTAATTTCGCTTGCCGCAGGATTTGTCGATCAGCAGTCACTTCCGGCTGGAATTGTCGAAGATGCCTGGCGTGAAATCACAGCCGACCCTCGGGCTGCCCGTGAAGCACTGCAATATGGCACCACCCAGGGCGACCCCGTGCTAAGGCTTGCCCTGGCCCGCAAACTTCTGGCGGAATCAGGTCACACAAGCCCCTCGCACAACCCTGCTACCATCGCCGAGCAAACCATCATTACCAGTGGCAGCCAGCAACTACTCTATCTTCTGGCTGAGGCACTGATTAACCCAGGTGATATTGTGATTGCCGAAGCCCCCACTTACTTCGTTTTTCTTGACCTGCTTGCCGCACGAGGGGCCGAAATTATTGGCATCCCCATTGATTCAGGCGGAATGTGCCTTGATTCTCTGGAAAAATGCCTTTTTCGCCTGAAAGCGGAAGGAAGTCTCAATCGAGTCAAACTGATTTACACGGTTTCTGAACACTCCAATCCATCCGGCCTTTCACTCGTTGAAGATCGCCGTACAAAGCTGGTCTCGCTGGCTCGTCTCTTCAGCCAGCGACAAAAAATTTATGTGCTTGACGACGCAGCCTATCGTGGCCTGACTTTTACTGGCCCTGAATCGCCCAGCGTCTGGTCGCACGACACCCAGGCTGATACCGTCATTCACGCCCGCACTTTCTCAAAAACCTTCAGCCCCGGCATTAAACTTGGGTATGGCGTGCTGCCACCCGAATTACTCAAGCCCGTGCTGGCATTGAAGGGGCACCATGATTTCGGCACTTCTAACCTCATGCAGCGGCTGATTTTGCAGGTTATTGAATCAGGCCAGTATGAAACTCAGGTCCACAAGCTGCAAAAGCTCTATGAGGCCAAGGCCCAGGCGCTGGTTGATTCGCTTGAATCACACCTTGGCAGCCTAAAGCCTGCAGTAAGCTGGACAGTGCCCAAGGGCGGCCTTTATGTCTGGCTGAGCCTGCCACGAACCATTTCAACTAGCCGCCATGGCGAATTTTTTGCCGCATGTCTCGACGCCGGAGTTTTCTATGTGCCAGGCGAATTTTGCTACCCATCGCAGGTGGAAGGCGGCCAGCGGAATCAAAACCAAATGCGACTATGCTATGGCGTTCCTTCCGAAGCAAAAATTCGGGAAGGCATTGCCCGCCTGGCCAGTGTCGTGAAGAAATTCACCAGTGCCTGAACACTCTGGCCCGGATGCTTGACTCATTCACCACCACTGCCTATAGCAAAATAAGTGACTTGCAGACAACGAGAACTCTGGCAGCAGGTGAATTGACAAATGCCCCATTTTTTTCTGACCGGAGCCGCAGGTGGAATTGGTTCGGAAGTCGCCAGGCTTTGGACGACAGCGGGCGGCAGCGTAACACTCTTTGGCCGAACCGAATCAAAGCTGTCTTCGCTGGCTGATTCCCTCCCGGCCGGCTCTTATCTTGTTCATGCTGGCGATGCCTGCCAGCCCGAAGACCTTGAGGCCGCAGTGGCGGCAACGATTGATCGCTTTGGCCAGATTGATGCTCTGGCTCACTGTGTCGGGTCGATCAAGCTCAAGCCATTGCACGCGGCATCTCTGGCTGATTTTGATGAAGTGCTCAACATCAATCTTCGTTCTGCATTTCTTGCGGTCAAGGCTGTTCTGCCCGCCATGCGGTCGCGTCAGTCGGGGTCGGTGGTGCTGGTTTCTACGGTGGCGGCTGGCCAGGGGCTGAATAACCACGAGCTGATCGCCGCAGCCAAGGCTGGCATTGAAGGCTTTGTGCGAAGTGCGGCCATAAGTTATGCACGCACCGGAATTCGGTTTAATGCCGTGGCCCCGGGGCTTACGGATACGCCAATGGCCGCCCCACTGCTGGCCAACGAGCAGAGCCGGGCTATCAGCGAACAGATGCATCCACTGGGCCGGGTGGCCAAGGCTGAAGAAGTGGCCCGGGTCATCGCCTTTCTGGCGGGTGCTGATTCAGGCTTTGTGACAGGCCAGGTCTGGGGTGTCGATGGCGGCCTTGGTTCGGGCGTAATGCCACCCCGCGTGACACTGAAGCCAGCCTGATGCTATGAGGCACTGACATTTCAGCCGATAACATTCTGCGAAGGGTTTAACACTTGACGGCACTTGAACTTCTCTGGCTTTTTGATGTGATTTACTGTCTGTCAATCGTCGGATGGATGGGAGCCATTCTCTTCTTCTCTTTTGCCGTGGCTCCGATCATTTTTCAGGTGCTTAACTCCGAATCGGCGGCGAAATTTGTGCGAACACTTTTTCCGCGATACTACACATGGATCGCCATTTCCTCCGTTCTGGCACTGGCCAGCTACACAGCCCGCCCGCTGGTCGTACCCGAACTTCGTAACTATTTGAATTTAATTTTCCAGGGGCTTTTGATTTTCAACATATTCCTGGCTTTTTACTGCGGTAACAGCCTGACACCTGCTATCAATCGAGCACGCGATGCTGGCGAGGCCGAAAAGCCAAGGTTTGATGCCCTTCACCGCCGATCTGTGCGTCTGAATGTCGTTTCATTACTGATTGGAATTATTTGTCTGGTTGCATTTGAAGGACGAAAGACACCGACATCGGCGGGAATTGTGGAAGAGCCTGTCGAGTCGCGAATGGAAAAAGATCGCCAGTTCAGGGCTACACTCAACGAACTACTCGAAGCCAAGGCCAAAAAGGCCGCCGACCGGGCGAAAGCCCGTGGCGAAGAATTACCGGGTACAACCAAAGAATAACCAATTTCTGCCAGTTTCCAGATTCAAATCTAAATCAAGAAAAATGGCACGCAAATGCGTGCCATTTGAGGTTTTGCAATTTCCATTGAAAACTGAAATCAAAGCACGGCCCACGCAGCCCGACCGGGCTCATAAATATCAATGGCCGGGCCATTTTCTGCAATGGTAATACCTATGGTATCAAGCCCGTTTAATATTCGGTGGCGAGCAGATTCAGGAATATTAAATCCGGCTTCAGCTTCACCCGAACCGGCAGGATAAAGTACAACCTGCTTTTCAAGATCAACTGTAATAGATGTTTGCGGAGCATTTTTGCCCAGCTCAACCAGTTTTTTCCAGTGTGATTCCGCAATTTCCACCACCAGAAGCCCATTATTCAAGGCATTGCCTTCAAAAATATCGGCAAAACCTTCGTCAGGCGACGGGGCTATCACGGCCTTGTAGCCCGCCTGCTGCACTGCCCACACGGCATGCTCCCGGCTTGAACCACAGCCAAAATTCGGGCCGACAACGAGAATTGTCGCACCCACATATTCCGGCCGGTTGATTGGAAAATCAGGCTCATAATCGCCATGGCTTTCAGGCTCGTCCGGCAAAGGTGCCCCGCCTGGCACATAGCGTTTGTCAGCAAAGAGCAATGGCCCATAACCCACCCGCTCAATTCTTTTCAGGTAGCGGGCAGGAATGATCAGATCCGTGTTGACATCTGTCCAGTCAATCACTGCCATTCGGCCGGTATGTTTACGAAACGGTTCCATATTCGTCAAATGCCTTTTATAAGATGATTCTGATTTCAGGAAAGCAGTGTACGCACATCGGTGAATCGACCTTTCACCGCTGCGGCGGCCGCCATGGAAGGGCTCACCAGATGGGTGCGGCCACCAGGCCCCTGCCGACCTTCAAAATTCCGGTTCGACGTGCTTGCCGAACGCTGCCCGGGCGTGAGTTTGTCGGGATTCATTGCCAGACACATCGAACATCCGGCCTGCCGCCATTCGGCACCGGCTTCGGTAAAGATCTTGTCAAGCCCTTCCGCCACGGCCTGGGCCAGCACTTTCTCTGATCCCGGCACCACCAGCACCTGCACACCACTGGCCACCTTGCGGCCCTTCATCACTCGGGCGGCTGAGCGAAGATCTTCAATCCGCCCATTGGTGCAACTACCAATAAAAACAACATCCACAGGCACTTCGCTAATCGGCGTGCCCGGTGTCAAACCCATATATTCCAGCGATCGCCGGGCGTCATCGGCCGTGGCAAAAGGCACATCCTGCGGATCGGGAATCCGGCCGGTAATGTCAACTGTCATACCGGGATTGGTGCCCCACGTCACCTGCGGCACCAGCGACGATGCATCAATCGTGATCTTCCGGTCGAAAAGGCTGTCGTCGTCTGTCACCAGCGTGCGCCAGTCGGCAATAGCCATTTCAAGGGCGGCTCCCTTCGGAGCATACTGGCGGTCAACCCTGGTGATGTAGTCAAATGTCACATCATCCGGGGCAATCATGCCGGCACGGGCTCCGCCTTCGATCGACATATTGCAGATCGTCATTCGGCCTTCCATTGAAAGGCCGCGAATCGCCGGGCCATAATATTCAATCACATGCCCGGTGCCACCACCGGTGCCAATCTGGCGGATGATCGCCAGAATGATATCCTTCGGCTCAAGCCCCGGTGCAAGCTGCCCTGTCACTTCCACACCCAGGCTTTTCGGCTTGCGGCCCTGCCAAAGTGTTTGTGTCGCCAGCACATGTTCCACTTCGCTCGTGCCAATCCCAAACGCCAATGCACCGAAAGCACCATGGGTGGAAGTGTGGCTGTCGCCACAGACCATTGTCAGACCCGGCAGAGTCAGGCCAAGTTCGGGGCCCACCACATGCACAATGCCCTGACGCCCCGAGCCAATATCAAGCAGCGTAATGCCAAATTCATCGCAGTTGCTACGCAACGTATCAACCTGCCGCTTCGACAGAGCATCGCGTATTTCAAACTGGTTCACCGTTGGCACGTTGTGGTCGGGTGTTGCAAAAGTCAGCCCCGGGCGACGTACTTTCCGGCCCGAAAGCCGCATCCCGTCAAATGCCTGCGGGCTCGTCACTTCGTGTACCAAATGGCGGTCAATGTAAAGCAGCGTGGCTTCATCCGTCTGGCTCACAACATGGCGCGACCAGACTTTGTCAAACAGGGTGGCGGACACGGGGCAGAAGACTCCGAAAAAGGCCCTGGCAGGAACTGTCAGCGGCAACCAGCCGGTCTCTTGATGGAAAGAATTATTATAGCAAACCGCCACAACGTTGTCAGCAGGCTGTCTGCCCTTTATGCAAAGGCCAACCATGCAATGACTTACAATCACCCAATTCCTTCACGACGGGTGATTTCACCAGCACTCAGGGCTGTTTAATTCTCGTTCGTTGAGCAATACGACAAGTTTCGGAGAAGTTTGAAAAAGGCGACTGACTCGCGGAAGCGCAGCAAGCGTGCTTGTCCCATTTTCCAGCAGAAGGTGAATGAAACGGCCCTGAAGAAGCACTGCTACCAATAGCGTTTTTTGGAGAGGCCTCGCCAAAAATACAAATCGGCCTGTTATTCAAAGCCACCTTACCAGCTCATTTCCGCGATTGCAATTCTCTGGTCATCTCAAGCAGGGCGTCCATCATGCGGACTGATGCCTGTGGCTCCAGATAATTCGTGCCTGGCCAGGTTTCATAACCGCCAAGTTCAAAATGGCGGGGTGTTGGCAGATAACCCAGATAGGCATGGCTCAGCTCGACCATGAACGACTTCGCAACCGGGCTCCTTTTCTTGAACTCAAGCCCTGTTTCTGCAAAGGTTTCGCATGGCGAACTGCCGATGCAGATATCGCCAATTTTCAACACCTGAACCGGCATGCGGGCCGGCCCCGAAGACTCGGCCAGCCTCTGCACCCGCGCGGCATAGCTCTGGGCAATCACGTCGTTATTTTTACCTGCCTTGCCTTTGGCTTCCGTCTCTTTTGCCCATGCCAGCAGATCAGGACCAATCGTTCGCCAGGCGACATCAATTTCCTGATATTTCGCGGCCAAAGCCGCCGAATCGCTCCATTCCAGCTTCGTGTAGGCCTCTGCCACTTTTGTAGCCACATCGCCTGCCACATATTGCATCTGGGCGTAGGCGGGCTTTGAAGGCCTAGGCGATTTAAAGTTAATATTATTAATGTCGCCACTGGTGCCATTGGCCATGGCCGCCACGAACCGCGAATTTTCATCGCCGACCGACATCTTCTTTTTCAGCATTTCGCAATACATTCCATAATAATCGGCTGATATGTCGGCGTTGCCCACACCACCCACATAATGCAATGAATAGGCTGAATAAATGGCAATCGGCTTGCCGGAAGGCTCGCGAAGGGCCACAAAACTCACGGCCGGGTCAATTGGGCCGGCCGGCTCCACCAGATTCGGGCTACCCGCCGGCGGATTCATTTTGACTCTGTCAACCTTGCCAAACGGGTTCGGCGGGGCCGTTCCGTCTTTCATGAACCATCGACGATTAAATACATGTTCAGGCACATCCACCCGGCCAAAGCCAATCTGGGCCGGGCGCAAGGCATTCACCGCCCTGTGCACACCATCGGCTATGCGTCGGGCCACAAATTTCTGGTACTCATCAAGCTGCAACTCAGTTCGATAGCCGGCCACGCCCAGAGCACTCGTTGCTGAATGCGTATGAGTGGCTGAAATGAGCACATTTTCCGGCCTGATGCCCGACTGGGCAAAAATCAGCCGCCGGGCCTCGACACTCACGCTGCGATGAAAACCAAGCAGGTCGCACACAATCATCGCAAGTTTGGTCTGGCCGTCGTCAAGCACTATGCAGCGTGCCTTCAGTTCGTCGTGAATGTCCTTACCAGGAAACGGCTGGAAACCACCCACGATGTTCTCGCCCAGCCCCGGCGTAATATCGCTCACGGCCGCACCGGCCCGCAGCCCTGCCGCCTGAACAGGGGCGAAACACGAAATCATTAAAATCAAAGCAGAAATCGGCAGGTATCTCATCTTTCAGGCGTCCGATGGCAGAAGGGGCAGGTCGGTCGGGCTTTCTGGCAGAGTGCAATCATTCATAATGCTGCACTACCTCAAAATAACTGACACGTTTCAACCGGGAAAGTCTTTTTTCGCCAGGTCTTCGGTTTTTCCAAAACCATTGTTTATTGACAAATGAAATAGTAACGAAAAATCACGACTGACTCAAGGTTGATAATCCAGCTCTTTGACTTTCCTGAAATCGGCTTCCTTGTCTTCCATCCGGATCAGATAGTGCATTGTCCATGCCCTGTGCAAATAAAATTCGCTCCGTTTCGGTTCAATTTCAATCGCACGGGTGAAGTCGGCCGCCGCTTTTTCATATTCCTTGTTATTGAAATAAAATTTGCCTCTGATGTGATAAAAATCCTTGCCCTTGGGGTCAAGCCGCATGGCTTCTGTCATATCCTGGGCCGCCTTGCCATGATTTTTGCCATTTGATAATTTCACTGCCCTGGCTGCATAGATTTTTGCAATCGTGGTTTCATATTCTTTCTGGTTTGGCTGATCCATTTCAATCGCCATCTTCATATCTGCAAAGGCCTCATCAAACCGGCTGACAGAACTTAGTGCCAATGCCCTCTCCTCATGAATATTTGCATTTTTGGGCTCAATTTCAATTGCTTTTTGATAATCCGCCAGCCCTTTTTGATAATCGCTCATCATGAAATAACATTTTGCCCGATTCAGATAAATCGCTGCCACGCCCGGTTTCAATTCAATCGCCCGTGAAAAACAAAGCTTTGCAAGATCTAGCTGATTTGATTCCATATATCGCCGGGCTGCTTCTCGGCAATCTTCAGATTTTGCCATCAGGGCAATCTGTTTTTGTTCCGTATCATCATTTAATTTTGGCTTCAACGGCAAGTCCGGTAAATTCCATATCCGGGCCGTTCCATCCATTCCACCTGAAACCACTCTTTTGCCATCGGCCGATACCGCCAAACCCAGCACAGCCTGATTATGCCCTTCCAGAGCCGCATATTGTGTGTCGGTCGAAAAATCAAACACCCTGATGATTCCATCTGAACCACCGGCAATAATATATCCATCATCAGGCGTAATTTTAATGCAATTCACTTCCCCGACATGCCCTTTAAATTCTCGAACCTTTTTGCCTGAATTGAAATCCCATATCCTGATCGTCGCATCTTTCCCGCCCGACACCAGAAACTTCCGGTCGCTGGTGCAGACAATACTCTCAACCGACCCCTCATGCCCGCTGAACGACCTCAGCTCTGTTCCCCTGTCCAGGTCCCACAGCCGAATCCCGCCATCTTCACTGCCCGAAACCGCAAAATGCCGCTCAGGTATAAACACCACACAATGCACGTCGTCCCAGTGCCCCAGCATGTTCTGAATCAGTTTTCCCGAATCTCTCTGCCATAATTTCACATTATCATCGTCGCCGCATGAAATCACTTCCTGATCATCTTTTGAAAATGCAACCGCCAGAATCGGCTCCTTATTTTTTTCAAAGATTCGAATTGCATTTCCATTCTTCGCATCCCAAAGCCTCACCGAATTGTCATCGCCCACCGCCGGCTTGCCGTCTTTCCCGATTGATCCGCCACTGCCAGTTGCAAGCCATCTGCCATCGTGTGAAAATGCAATCGTACGAACCCAGTTGATATGGCCAGCCAGATCATTTAATTTTCTGCCGGTTGCTGCATCCCACAATTTCACGCCAGAATGAATATCGCCCGTCGCTATCCTTTTGCCATCCGGTGAAATATCAACAGCGAAAATCCTGTCCAGATTCCCCTGTATTTTCGCCACCTCAGCCACACTGGTTCTGGCCTTGTCATTTTTTACCAATCGATTTTTTGAGAAATAAACTGACAAAATCAAAACCAGCGAAAGGCCGGCCAGAAGCATGACTGATTTCACAAACCCGTTCGAATTGCTTTTCGCTTTGCCCTGCAAATCGGCCGACGCGGCTATGGCGGCCGGTTTCATTCGCAGTTCATCAGCCAGTTCAATTGCCGTCTCATACCGCTTTTCAGGCTCTTTCTCCATCGCTTTCGTGCAAATGCGTTTCAATTCCGCCGGCAGCAATTCCAGGCCAGCCTTTTCGCCAGCCATAATAATTGATCTCAATTGCACAGGCTCGTCCGACAAATAAGGCGAGCGATTTGTCACCAGCTCAAAAAGCACCACGCCAAGGCTATAAATATCGCTGCGGGGCGTTGCCTCCTCGCCATGAAGCTGCTCGGGCGACATATACCTCAACGTGCCTATCGATGGTGCAAACCGCCCCGTCTTCAAGGCTGACTGTGCTATCCCGAAATCCGCCAGCAAGGCCCTGCCATGATGATCAATCAAAATATTCTGCGGCTTGATATCGCGGTGTATCACCCCATTGGTGTGTGCATATTGCAATGCGTCGGCAATCTCGCCAATCCAGCGAATCGCCAGTTCGATCGAAACCTGTTGCCTTGCCACGTAATCCGCCAGGCTGCCGGCTTCCACAAATTCAGAAACAATAAAGCATTTACCGTTGTCAACCCCCACATCATGCACCGTCACAATGCCGGGGTGCTTCAGCCGGGCCACTCGGCGAGCCTCAGCCATAAAGGCCTCTGTCGAATCAATCC
>JBJTRR010000466.1:0-1036 GCA_046076185.1 bacterium
AATCAATGCCGGCCTCGCTGATGGGGTGCCGACTCTTGGCCCGAACCAATGGGCTGTCGGGCGACATCGTCATCCGCGGAATCAGACCCTTCGGCATACGAATTTGAATCATTCCACCAGTTTCAGTGGGCGAGTATATCACCTCGCGGCCCGCTTCCTTACCGTTCGACCATTCCATTCGCACGGCAAAGGGCTGCCGGCGGGCGTTCAGCAGGAAACTGTCAGCCGGCAATGTTTTGCCATTAAGCGTTTCCTGATTACTTACCTGCACCTTGTAATTTGTTGTCTGGGCAAGGGTTGCACTGGTCCGACGCAGGGCTTCATCAAGTGCAGCGACGGGCGAAGCCGAAGCACTCTTCGACACACCCGAGCTTATGATTCCTGGCTCGGGGGCTGGCTTCAGCCCACCCGCACCGGGCGAATTGGCAGGTGCGGCAGGCTGTGCCGGTGGAGCCAGCAATTGCGGGGCCTTTTCTTCAGCAGGGGCAGCCGGTGGGGCTTCACCGCCGGGAATGCTCAGCGAGATGAGTGGCTGAGAATTCGCCACTTTGTTTTCAGTGTTGGCATTAGCGAAAGGCGAGCCGGGCGTGGCAGGCTGTGTGCTGCCGGTCGATTTGGGCTGCTCGCGAGGGGTCGGGAAGGGCTCGGCCGACTTCGGCAATTCAGCCGGTGGTGGCACAGTCGCCGGCGGAGGCAAAAGCGACTCGATGGGTGGCACACTCGACTGATTATTCGCCGGTTTCGTAGCCGACTTTGCATTTTCTTCAGCCGCTGGCGGCAATGTTGCGGCAGGCTTGGCGGCTGGCGGGGCCGTGTTAGCGGCAGGGGCTGGAGTATTTGCTGCCGGAGCAGGCGCTGCCGGTGGAAGTTGAACCGGGGCAGGTGCCACGGCGGGCGGCTCGGCCGCTGGTGGCGGGACAGGTGTCGCTGGCGGAGCAACAACCGGGGGCTGAACCGGCGGGGCAGGTGCTTCAACAGCCGGATTGGTGATCAGCGGCGGTGTGTCGGGCATGGGCTTCTGGGTGACAGCAAAGGG
>JBJTRR010000467.1:0-1225 GCA_046076185.1 bacterium
CTGATCATAAAACACGCGACACGGAATTCCAGAAAGCGCTTGAGGGCCTTTATGCCAGAGTGAATCTTGACGATCTATTGAAATCGATAGATTTCGAAAAGCTTTCGAAGCAGGTGGATTATCCTGCCATTGGGGCCCGGAGCCTGCCGGTTGATTTTAAGGTGAATGGCCTGCCAGCCAAAGTGGTGTTTGGCCGCCAGGTTTTTGCCATGAAAAAGGGGCGGTCGGTGGTGCCGCACGGGCATAATAACATGTCCACCGGATTTATTGTGCTGAAAGGCAACTTCCGCGGTCGCCATTATGACCGAGTGGAAGACCATAAGGACCACTACATCATTCGTCCGACGATTGACAGATCATTCAAGCCTGGCGAATTTTCAACCATTTCTGACCATAAAGACAATGTTCACTGGTTCACTGCCGAGGATGAAACCGGCTTTATCTTTAATGTGCATGTCAATAACACCGATCCGGATAACCCTAAATCGCCTGGCCGGGTTTATGTTGACCCGATGGGCGAAAAAATTGCCGGCGGCCTGATCAAAGCCCCGAAAGTGACATATGGCAAGGTGAATCAGCTTTACGGTTGATCGCTTTCCGGATCATTGTAAAACTCAGCAGGGGCCGGGTGTTTCCTGCAGAGTTTTCTATTTTTGCCCAGACGAGTGTCGTCGGCCGTGAATGATCAGGCCTGATGCCCTGCTCTTCAGCGAGAGGATCATTTTCCTTTCGATGGATTCAGGTGTAAAAAGCAATTACCCGGCACTCATGCACTGAACAGTTACCCGGAATATCAACCAGATTATGCAAAACCGTTGTCGTATCGCAGAGCTCATGGATGATCCTGGCCTTGACCCTGGCCAGCACGATTCAGCCTTGAAAGGTCTGGGGCGGATCAATCGGGTCAGCCGCACGCTGCAGCGGGTTGCGCATGAAATCAAGACACATTCGGGGCCGGCGGGCCAAAGCCAGCTGCAAATTCTTGATGTGGCCAGCGGGGGCGGAGACCTGGCTGTGGGCTTATCGGCATTCGCCAAAAAACGTGGCCTGAACTGGAAGGTCTCAGGCGCCGATATCAGCCCCCATGCCGTGGAACACGCCAGCGGCAAGGCCCTGAAGGCGGGGCTTGATACGCGTTTTTTTCAGTTGGATGCTGTAAATCAGCCGGTGCCACAAAAGTTTGATGTGGTCATCTCCTCTCTGTTTCTGCACCACCTGAGCGAAG
>JBJTRR010000468.1:0-5311 GCA_046076185.1 bacterium
CGAACATGAAGTCTGATAAATCGGCTTGCAATTGGCCTTAAGGTCAACCGATGTAAATGGCAGAAGATTGCCAGACCAAGCAAAGACGGGGTCATGGAATCAACGGATTGAGAAATACACGGATGGGCCCGCCACTTCCAAGGATGGGGTGATGCCCGCGCTGAAGGACGGCAACATTCCCGCGTGCCGGTTTCAGTGAGTGGAAAGAATTCCGCGGGTGAGGTGAGGATCGATGAATAGTCACATGAAACGGATTTCCGCCGCATTGGCTTTCGCCGTTGCGGGCATCGCCTCCACCACGGCCCAAGATGTGGCCAAGCAGAATCAGGCTGTTGCCGATTCCGTGGTGGACAGCCTTCGCAAGAGTGGCGAGTACATGGGTGCCCGTCTGGACGTCGAAGCTTCAAAGGGTGTTGTGACCCTGCGTGGCACCGTGGCCAGCCCTGCTCAGAAACAGGCCCTGACAAGCAAGGTTCTGTCGGTTCCGGGCGTGACCGGCGTGGTTGACGATGTCAAAGTGGCTGCTGCCCGCGACATTCAGCAGGTTCAGTATGACGTGGCCCTGGGTGGCCATGGTCATGGTGCTGCCGCCCCGGCCCCTGTGGGTGCACCGGTTGCAGGCCCTGCCTATGCCGGCGACCCCAACGGCCCAGCCCCTGAAAATGGTGCAGTGGGTGCTTATGGCCCCGGTGCCGGTTCACACGCCATGCCAAACTATGCCTGGCCAAGCTATGCCCCTTACCCGAACTTCTCGGCTGTGGGCTACCCAACGGTTTACCCATGGCAGGCCTGGCCGAACATCGGACCGATTCACCCCTATCCGGAAGTTCCTCTCGACTGGCGTGCTGTTACCCTTCGCTGGGACGACGGCCTGTGGTGGCTTGACTTCAAGAAGCACTACACCCGCCCATTCCTGATCCCATACCCATTCGGCCTGCTTTCCTATTGATCCTCAGGAAAACGATCTGAATGAACAGGGGCCACATGGTATAAACCATGTGGCCTTTGCTATTTACATCGATTATAAACCGGCTATGGCAGGTTCTCTTGAAGCATGCCGGCCGGGGTGTGTCAAACGGGTCAAGCTGAAATTTTGAGAAGTTGTGACGGATTCTCAGGATTTTTCTTCACTTACGACCCCCATTTGTTCGATCAATGATCATAACGGTTCGGTAGTTGGAGTTGACTACCCCAGAACCAGTGAGGATTACCGGTTGGGCGTCGGTTTCGGGGATGCTACCCGACAATCGGTCGCGACCGTTCCATGGAGGGAACTATCCAATGATTCGTCCATATTGGACACGCGGCCTGAGCCGACTCAGGGAGAACCGGAGCCTGATTACCGGTGCCATGTTCTTCGTGCTGGCCATGGGCTCGGGCGGTTGCGGCGGTGCATTGTCTTACGTTTATCGCAACGTATCACCAATCCACCCCACGGGCTGGAGTTTTGCCTGGCCAATTCTGCCTAGCCAGCAGCAGAAGATTGAGCGTGACTTCGCTCGTGAAGAAGACGACCGGGTCGCCATTCTCGACCCTATTCCGGCCGACTCAACCACCTCGCCCTGCCTTGATCCGCCGAGCGAAGCCGAAGTCTGGGATAAAGTGCCTAAAATGCGTCATTCGCAAACGGTGCTTTACGAAACCCAGCGTAACAACGTGCAGATCCTGATTGAAAAGATCGGCGAATCAGTTGACCCCTGTAAGGTCTATCCTCTGGCCGGCCCCTGCCAACACGTTCACTGCCACTACAAGTGCACAGTGTATTACGATGAAAACTACTGGGCCGATTACCCGGTTCCTTACAACCTGACCGATCACAAGGTTGAAGTGGTCTATATCGACAAAAATCACCTTCGCCGATGTGCCGGCCCGGTGGCCACCTCGCCAAGTGGCCCCTGATTTGGTACTGAAGTAGATAAAAAAAAGGGAGTCTCCGGCTGGAGGCTCCCTTTTTTTGTTTTAAGTCAGGAAATTTTCAGAAGTTACTGCGTGATACGGTTACCGAAGTCAACCACTTTCCAGCCCTGGCTGCCATCACGATGCACTCGCAGAATCCGGCGTTCGTAATCAGGCACCACCGACTTTTTCTTGGACGTTGATTTCACTTCGCGGCCAATCGTCACATTCACGCTGCCGCTGGTCTTGGTCAGCGACACGTTCACAACCTTGTATTCAGCAAAAGCCTGAGCCAATGAGTCGATATCCGCATCCTTCAGCGATTTCTTCACGGCACCCTCCATCACTTTCTTGACGGCTGGTGTTTTCGCTTCTTCGGCACCACGGCGCGAGACAGCCTTGGCAATGCGTTCACCGTCCTTGGATTGAACGGCACTCAGGAACGACTCAACCGCTTTGGTCGGCTCTGAAAAATCGTCGGCAGCCTGGCTTCCAGCCGCACCCGGTGCACCGGGGCCCTGGCCCTGAACGCCGCCGGCACCCGGCGGAGCAAGAGCTTCGCCATTTTCAAGAAATGCCGTATCGGCCATCAGCACATTATTGCCCGCCCCACCAAAACCACCACCGGGGGTTACACCACCGCCCGGCATGCCACCAGGTTGACCACCCGGCTGACCACCAAAAGAAATGCCGGGAGGGCCACCGCCGCCAGAACCTGGAGGAGCAATCACGCCCGGTGTCGGCCCGCCACCTGCCGGCTGACCACCACCCGGAGGACCGGCCGCGCCACCCTGCTGGGCACGCATCGCGGCCTGGGCTTTTTCAAGGTCCGACATCTCCTTCTTGGGTTCAGCAGCGGCCTGGCCACCACCGTCGATTTCAGACTGGCGCTCTTTCGCTGATGCCCCTAGCCCCTTCACAGTGGGTGTGGCTGGCTTGCCTGAATCAGCCGCCGGTGCCGGTGCCGGGGCAGCTTCTTCCGAACCCCCTCCACCGCAGCCGCTGACGACTATTGCGCACGCAACCCCATGCAATAAAAGAGCATAACGACTGGTGACCCATGAACGCATGAGCAAGACTCCAGAGATTTGTCCTGGTGAGACTCGAAAGATGTATTCCCTTAATTTCGCAGGATAACTCTGTCAGGTCAATGGACTGGAACCGGATTTTTCGCCAATCGCTAACGGTCATTCAACCACAACACCTGGCCCGACATCGGCAAATCTCACCAAAGCCAACACATCGCCTTAAACTTGCCATCTTTACCACAGCACCCAAACTGCCTGATAATCACAAAACATCACTCCAAACGACCATTTGCGAACATATTTCCAAAGCCATATTTCAAGGCTTTGGAAAGTCAATTAAGATGAATAAATGTCAATAATATGACGCAGGCGGCGGTAAGGTAGCCAGCGATGGATGCAGCAGAGGTGAAATCAATGCGAGCACTGCCGACAGGCCTTGGTTGCCTGATCTGTTTTTTCATGGTCTTGCCGGCCACGGCCCGGGCTCAGGCGCCGGCCGATGCTGCAAAAACCAAAGCCGCCACCATTGCACCTGCCCCTGAAATTCCTCCCCCTGCCGCTGCACCCATTGCCCCAGCGGCCCCTGCAGCAGCCGGCCCCTCAGGCAATCAGCCAGCAAGCCCTATTGTTATTGACAGCAAGCGTTTAACCGAGATCCTCCGGGTGCAGAACCCGCTTGTGTGGCCGCTTGTGCTTTGTTCAGTGGTGGCTTTCGGCTATTTTCTCGAGAGATTCTTTGCCCTTCGCCGGGGCCGGGTGGTGCCACGGGAATTCGTGAACCGGTTTCTTGACAGGCTTGGCACCGGAAAGCTTGACAGGGAAAGGGCTTTGGATTTTTGCAAGGCGAATGAATCGTCTGCTTCCCGGGTATTTTCCCAGATTCTCATGATGTGGGGCGAACCCGCCGGCCAGATCCGTTCGGTCATCAGCCAGTCAGTCGGCATGGAGTACATGACTCTCAAAAGAAATATCAGGGTGCTGAACGCAACAGCCACGCTGGCCCCGCTGATGGGCCTTTTGGGCACAGTGGTGGGTATCATTGAATCGTTCAATTCGCTGGGTGGCCGAAATGTCCCTTCAAAAAGTGCCGCACTGGCCGAAGGCATTGGCCTGGCACTGGTTATGACGGCACTGGGCCTGGGCGTGGCGATCTTCTCGGTAACCGCCTATTACTACCTTCTTGGCAAACTTGATGCGATCATGGTCACGCTTGAGCAGGAATCGGTTCGCGTGATGGAAGTCATTTGTTCATCAGGGGTTCGAAGCAGTGCCGATCGTCGGGGCGGGCAGATTGAAATGCAACGCGGTATTGATTCACGCATCGCCTGAGACACATTTCATAGCGTAGCCCGGGTTCACACCAGGGGCATCTCAGCCGCAATTAGCATAATACTATAAAAGGCAAGAGGTTATCACATGCACTACGGTTATGCGGGGGCTGATGAGCAACCCTATATTAACATGACACCGATGGTTGACGTGATTCTCTGCCTGCTTGTCTTTTTTCTTGCTGCCACAAAGCTTTACGACTGGGATCAGGCCGAGCTGCCGGTGCAGGTGCCCGAAGTGGGTTCGGCACGCCCTGCGACCGAGCCGCCCGATGACTTGCAGGTGGCCATTCTCAGCCCCGGTCTTGTGAATGTGCGCGGACAAACCTATGATCTGAAGAAGTTGACAGAGCTTCTGACTGACTCAAGAACCCGATACGAAGATCAGGGCGTGCTCATTCAGGGCGATGCCCGGCTGACATATCAGGATGTGGCTGACGTTCTGGCCGTTTGTGATGTGGCCCGGATCAAATCCGTACGGCTGGCCGTGAAGCCAGCGGTACAAGCAGGTTCCGGCGGCCCATCGCGCTGAATCTCACTTTTGGAAAGGCCAGACTCGTGGAGTGGATCGAATCAATCCGTCAGTTACTGGACGCAAGAACCGTTGTGAACCTTGGCTATATTGCAATGGCACTGGTGGTTTTCACCGAAACTGGTTTGATGATCGGTTTTTGCCTGCCTGGTGATTCATTACTTATCACGGCGGGCATGTTCGCTTCTGCTGCAATTTCAAGTAACGAATCGGTTAAAGATCTTAAACTGGATCTACTGACGCTAAACCTCTGGCTTGTACCGGCGGCCATTCTGGGCGATACCGTGGGCTACTGGATTGGCTATCACTCGGGCAAGCGGCTGTTCACAAAAGAAGAATCGATCCTCTTTCACCGCAAGCATTTGGTTCGCGCACAGGAATTCTATACCGAGCATGGCGGCAAGACAATCATCATCGCCCGGTTCATCCCGATCATCCGCACGTTTGCCCCCATTGTGGCGGGCATCGGTCAGATGAATTATGTGCGGTTCCTGCAATTTAATGTGGTGGGCGGGTTTTTGTGGGTC